>NZ_JBGUAZ010000013.1 GCF_041821085.1 Natrinema sp. HArc-T2
AATGACCGGTCCTAGCCCGTGGAAGGAAGAAGAACACTGTGCCACAGAGCACGTATAGGTGCCTTTCCGATTCACGCGCTATCAGCCCCAACGGAGGCGTTCAATGTACCTTGGAATCGACACCCACAAACGGTATTCGCAGGTTGCCATCGTTGACGGCGACGGCAACCTGCAAGACGAGATTCGCTTGCCAAACGACCGTCTTGCCGAACTCGCCGAACAGTATTCTGGTGGTGAAGCTGCTATTGAAGCGTCGGGCAATTATCGCCCGATCTACGAGATGCTCGACGAGCATCTCGACGTTACCCTTGAGAATCCTTCTAAGAACCGGATCATCGCCGACGCGACGGTCAAGACCGATCGCGTCGACGCTAAGCGACTTGCTCAGATGCTTCGGGCAGATATGCTCGCTGAAAGTTACGTTCCACCGGACGAGATCCGCACACTGCGGGATCTCGTCCGGACACGCAAGTCGCTCGTCGAATCACGGACTGCCGAGAAAAACCGCGTCAGAGCAGTCCTCACGCGTACGGACAACACGTACGATAGCGAGCTATTCGGTCCAACTGGGCGAGAGTTCCTCGCAGAACTCTCGCTCAGTCATCCCGATCGGACAATCATTGAGGCACACCTCTCGGTGATCGACGCCTACGACGAACAGATCGAGGCAGTTGAAGAGAAGATCGAACAAGAGGTTCTGGAATCGCCAGCAGCCCAGCGGCTGCTGTCGATTCCGGGAGTTGGGCAGTATACTGCCGCTGTTATCGTTGCTGAAGTCGGTGAGGTCGATCGCTTCGACAACGACAAGCAACTCGTGAGCTATGCCGGACTTGATCCAATGGTTCACCAGTCTGGCGACAAGGAAATACGCGGCAGCATCAGTAAAGAGGGCTCAGCGCCGTTGCGCTGGGCCCTCGTTCAGTGTGCAAACATCGCAGTACGGTGTGATGACTACTTCGGGAACTTCTATACTCGGCTAAAACAACGGAAGAACCACCAGGTAGCGATTGTTGCAACAGCTCGGAAAATGCTTGTCTCAATCTTCTACATGCTCACACGAAAGGAAATGTACGATCCACCGGGGGTGAGCGCCTGAGAGGCGGCCAGCATCTCAGGCGCGACCTGCTCGCGCTCTCAACAGCAACGGCACCGCAAACAAGAAGTCCCCCGCCTGCCGGGTGTTTCACTTCTCGAAGTCACTGCTTTCCAGCGGTTCTCACCCCTTGTTCGGGTGAGCGCAGCGCCCACCCGAACAACTATCACCGATCAAGTGGAAAATTCGCTTGCAGGATTTTCATAGGTGCAGGATTTTCATAGGTAGTCTCAACAGGCATTATTCGCGGCATCAATCTTGAACAAAACCAATGACTGGCAAAACTACAGGCTCATACGCGAATTGAGAGCTGTATAATCGTCAGGTAGAGGGTGTGAGACGTATTTTATGACACGCTGACGGTCTGCAAGTGAATGCTCGTAGCGACTGTGTCACATCTTATCAGACGACGAGTTGTTGTACCGAGTCAGCGTCTTGCACACCGATAAGACGGCCAGCGGGTTCTCCCTGCTCGAATCCGATAACAGTTGGAATCGAACTGACGTTGAAGCGAGCAGCGATCTGCGGGAACGCATCGATGTCGACTTTGACCACGGGAGCATCGATAGCGTTCGAAACCGCCTCCATCGTCGGCTCCATCATCTGACACGGTCCACACCAGTCAGCGTAAAAATCGACGAGCACTCGAGCCTCACTTTCGAGGATACTGTCGAATTCGGATTCTCCCTCGATTTCGCGAACTGCTGTCGCCGTTTCGGTCGATTCTGTCTGGTTAGCCATATCTGACAGTCGCACTATTCCATTATAACGCTGAGCGAACCGTTCAGTTAGGAGGTTACGAACACGTAATCGGCCCCTGTAGACAGAGTCAATCTCCAGCCTAAGGTCCGGTAGTCAATAATGCCGGCATCTTGTCCAAGTCGGAGTAGCTATATAACCCATCGCCTGGCCGCTTTACCTCGCTTCTGAAGCATCGCGCTGAGAGATGGCTCGCGACGCAATAGTTATTTGATTTCCTTGACTACCAAACGAAATATTCCTATGCGAAGGCAATAGGTGGACGGTAGTGTGAGCGTTGTGCACGCCCGGATGTGATTTGTATTGCTGTCTCTCCACAAAACGAGACGAGGAATCAATCATGCCTGACTGCCGTTCCTGCGGGAAGTTCGTAACGCCCAGATTTGCACGAGTGTTTGGTAACAATGATCACGAAGTCTACGGCTGTCGCCAGTGTTTGCCAGTTGCCGACCTTGTCGACGGTAGTATCGCAAAGCCAGACGACGCGTGATACTGGCGGACAAAACGAATGGTCAATGGACCGCTCGGGTTCGACCGTCTCCGGTGGAGAAATCGTGCGATCAGGACGTAGCGACAGCCGACCGAATCAAACCGCTTCTATTCGAGAGAGCACGTTCAGCCGTATGTTCGTTCGAGGTACGCCACGATATCGGCGCTTTCCGCCATGCCAGTCACACCGTTTTCGGGATCGACAAGCACAGGAACCCCGGATTGACCGCTTACTTCCTTTACTTCTGAACGACGGAATCGAAGCAGTGAGACGCTGTAGCGTTCGTATTCCAGGTCGAGTGCATCGAGCTTCCGCTCGACTTTTGCGCAGTATGGACATTCAGTAAGGCTGTAAAGCTTCAACATTGGTCTCTCTGCTATCCGATTCGAACGTGGGGCAGAAAAAACACGGCCAGAGCTATTGGTAACGTAGTTACGACTTGGTTATCGACCAATCGTCGGAAGTGAGTATAGTTGGCCCCGGACACCGCTAGACCGGTGTTTCTTCGTCCACAGGAGCAAGTGAGACCGGGTAACCGGCCTCCTCAGAGCGGTAGACGGTGTCGACGATCTTCTGGACGGTCAGCGCCTGGTCGAACGTATTACATGCTGGTGGTTCATCGGTAGCGACGGCCTCGAGGAACATCTCGAGTTGTGTTTCATGCGGCGTCCGATGTGGCGTGGCCGTGATCTCGGATGTTCGATAGTGAGGCGTTCCACGAGTACTCGTGTGGTGGATCGTAAGCGAATCGCCGCCGAGTTCGAACGCTGCGCCACCGTCTGTTCCTCGGACGATAACGTCGTTACGCGACGTTTGCGAGGCCGCCCACGCTACTTCGACGCTGATCGTACGGTCATCTGCGGTTCTGATGAACGCGCTGGCGGAGTCGTCCACCGCGAAGGTCGTCTCATCGACGTCCCAGTCGCTGGATTCAGGATGGTCGGGATCGACGTACTGTGGCCGCCAGCCGAATTCGGAGCGGCTGATCCCTGTCGCCTCAACGGCTCGAGGGAATCCAAGCACGTAGAGGGCAAGATCGATCGCGTGAACACCGATATCGATCAGTGCACCGCCACCGGCGAGTTCTGGGTCCGTAAACCAGGAATCTCGCCCGGGAATGCCGCGACGTCGAACGTAATTAACCTGTACGTGCGTTACGTCGCCGAATGCGCCGTTGGCCTGGTACTCCTTGAACACGGTCGTCGCTGGCGAAAATCGGTTGTGGAAGCCGACCATTCCGAATCCGTCGGTCGTCTGTTCCGTCTGGGCGATCCGCTTGGCGCTCTCGAGCGTGTGTGCGAGGGGCTTCTCGATGAGCACATCTAATCCGCGTTCGAGTGCCGCCACGGCCGTCGGCTCGTGGAACTTGTTCGGCGTCGCAATGAGCACGGCGTCTAGCTCCTCACCTTCGTACAGCGCCTCGTGAGTTTCGTACGTCCGCGCGGCGAACTCCTCGCCAAATCGGTCTCGCGTCTCCGGATCGATATCCGCTCCGCCAACGACACGATGTCCGAGGGAATCGACCGATCGGGCGTGTTGCACTCCCATGCCACCGAGACCGACGACGCCGACGCGAGTCGGTTCGTTCGTCGTTGCTGTTTCTGTCATGGTTACTATCCACCACCTACTTACGTCTAGTTGGCTAAAAGAGTTAGCGCACCACACGGTAAGTGGGTTACGTTGTCCTCAGTTCACTGCCCCGTACCTTCCAATCCGGTCATACCAGTCATCCTCACCGTTCCTCGAGCCCTTCTTGGGTCAGCTCCGTCTACTGCATAAAAAGAGATCCGCAGTCATGTATCCTCGGCGAACGGTCGAGATCGAACACACCGTGGCGAGTTGTTTCGGTTTTCCGTCGTGTGTGACTCTTGGAAAGACTATCTCCTTAACGAGCAGACGTCGATAGTGTGTTTTCGACACACGGGCGCTTTCATTATTTGTTTTCGCAGAGTCAGTACTCGAGTGTGGGCAATCGCAACAACGGGAAAACCAGTTACGAGAACGACCGGTCTCGCACGAATCCGGCAGCGACGAACCCGTTCCGGAACGGGATCGATCGACGGCGAGTACTGCGATCGTCGGCTGCTATTGGTACGACTGCGACGCTAGCCGGCTGTCTGTCCGATACGAACGGGGAGCGAGCCCCGACGGTATACGTATTCAACAACGGTGATCGAACACTGAGCATCATCGACGCAACCACTGACGAACTGATCGAGACGGTCTTTATCGAGACGACTGCGTCGTTCCCGGCCAATCAGTACGGCACCGGCGTTGATTCGGAGTACGATACCCTCTGGCTCAACGTCTCCGGCGGCGTCAAAGCTCTCGATCAGCACACGTTAGACGAGGTTACGGAAATCGAGACCGGCTTCGGACCGAACTATCCCAACTTGACACCGGCTTCGGACTCCTTGCTCGTCGCTGCCGGTGGAACGACAACCCTCGAACCCAATCTGGACGACCCCGACGATCACGTCCTCGTCCGAATCGACGCTGATCGTGAGAGCGACACGTTCGGCGAGGTTACGGGCGAAATCGAGGTCGGGTATTCCGGGCCGTGTGATATGACGCTCGGCCCGGACGGTGAGTACGGATTCGTGGCTGACATCGCCAACGAGACACTGACCGTGCTTCGCGTTGACCCGTTCGAAATCGCCGCCCGGATCGACGTCGGCGAACCGGCAGGCGACGGACACGTTCTCCCGTTCATGTGTACGGCATCGTTCGATGGGGACCTGCTCCTGGTCGAAAACGGCGAAGGAGAACTCGGCTCTGATCCGGATATTCCGCGCGAGGGATCTGAGAGTATCTGGGATATTTCCGACCCCGAGAATCCAGTCGAACTCGAGCGGATCACCCGTGACGACGGGTTATCCGCACCGCCGATTACGAGTGAGATCGGTCCAGGTTCCGACGTCGCATACGTTTTCACACCCGACATCGACGCCGTCACGGTGATCGATCTCGAGGAACGAGTTGTCGACCGCGAACTCGAGATCGGCGGGAGTGCAATCGCTGGTGCGTGGGGACCTGCTCGTGAGAAACTATACGTCCCGGTCCAGACTGCGAATCACGTCGCGGTGATCGATCACGCCCAGCGCGACGTACTCACGACCATCGAAACTGGCGAGTCTCCAACGGGTGCTGTCGGTGGGATGGTTCGACCCGAGACGACCACCGGCCAACGACTGCGGAGTTCACTGGCGACACTTGGGCTCTCAATCGGAGATCAGGAACCGACGTTCTGTCCAGACGACAACTGCTATTGTGGGTAAGGTCGGGCCTATCTTCGCTCGGGTTCAGTCTTCAGCTGTGGCAGCGATACTGTCTGTATTCAACCATAGTGATATGAACGAAGCAGACACGCACGTCGCGACGATACAGCGATGCTCACTAAACAAAACCACGCTACATACTAATTGTTCGGCGACCGTGTGCCGATTATCCACAGGCGAGGTATGGTCTTATCGTTCGTCGTCTATCGTCTACTCGTCATGGAATTTGACAGACGGCACGTACTTCGTCTCGGCGGTATCGCGACAACCGGAATGCTTGCGGGCTGCTTTGGCACGAGCAGCGAGCAAGACGGAAATGGGTCGGACGACGAGCAGGATGGTGATGATGGAACCACCGGCGGACGGTCGTACGGCTGGCAGGATGCAACCTGGGATTCCTACTGGTACTCCCTTTACAACATGAGTACCAACATCTCGATGAGTGGAAACGGCGTCTTGTTCCCACACAACGACGAGCAGCAAGCCCAGTTCGATCAGCGGTTCCCGGCGATGCTCGAGGCGGCTGGACAAGAGCAGCCGCCAGTCGCGAACGCCAACCTGAACATGGCTGCGTTCACCGAAGGCGATCCGTCGTTCACCCAGCAGCCGGTGCTCGAAGACGAAAGTGGGCGACCGGATGCGAGCACGCTCGAATGGGACAAATCACAGTCCTCCGGCGTGGTCAGTCCGTCCTCATTGGCCTGGACTCATCTGAAAGGCGTTACGTGGGCGAAAAACTTCGAGGCTCACTTCGACGTACTGCCGGACGACCTCGCAGCGGAGTTTCGCTCGGAAGTCCTCTCGACGCTCGCCCAGATCGGGATCAACGCGGCACTCATCGCCGGCGGGCCACAGGAGAACGGTGCCTTGACGACCGGTGACGATTCGCTCGAGTTAGTTTCGGGTTTCCGGCCGAGCGGTCCGGAAATCACCGATGCGACGCCGCGCGTCCACCATCACTCGGCGATGCTCTGGTTCCTCTCGGAGATGGTCAGCCTCGCTCAAGGAGGCTGGTTCGGCTACGAAAACCCCGAACCGCTCATCCTGCAGAGAAATTCAACAGCTCACCGACGGGATGTTCCAGGCGACTCGCTCCCAATTCTCCCCGGCTGACATCGCATCACAGTCGACGCGACAGCTCGGACAGACGCTCGGGGCAGTTGGATGGTACGGCACCCAGGCCGGTAGTGGCGAGTTGCAGTCGAACGCCGTCGAATACGCGAACGCCCTCGCAGAGCAGGTTGACGCGAACCTCGACGACAACGGGCTCGTTAACAACGGCTCTACAAATCAGGCTGCAACGCAGGGGATCATTGGGCAGGGACTGCTGTGGGCATCCGAACTCGACAGTGTCGATCACACTGATACTGCCACAGACGTGCTCGGATACATGACTGACGAACTCTGGGACGGTGATGCGGGAACGTTCAAATCAGGATCGAACGCAGATACGTACACGATCACCGCTCGGGACGCTGGCGACATCACCGGCGGCCTCAATGCAGCGGACGCCGTGCTCGAGCTAAGCGGCGTGAAAGATACGTTCGCCCGCTTTTTTAACCAGACCTTCAATCGCGGCCGACTGCAGCGTGCCGAGCGTCCACAGTCTCGAGACGAGAACGCGGAATACACGCTTCCGTTACCACCCGAGGCCGGTGGCGAATACGGACAGGCAGCCGTCTACAACACTGCAGTCGAGTACGATCCCGCCGCTGACGAGTGGTCCGTGACCGATGATCGCTTCAATACCGAGTGGGCGCTGTACCTCGCGAACCAGGATATCTGGATCGGACAGTGGGCCGGTGACTTCTACCAGGGTCGTGGCCGGCCGTGGCACTCCGATTCACCCCCAAGCGAGTGACACCGATGGGTTTTCTTGGCGTTTCTCGCTAGCTTGCGATCGGATCTCGAGGATAGCTTGTGAACAACCACTCAGTAGACGTGTAAATCTGACGATACGACTCGATCAACAACAACCGCTTTCGTCGGGTACCCATTTGCATGCGTCGCCCGTTGTCACGTCGTTCTCGTCGATGTAGGCCGAGAGACACGCGTAGTTGCAAAAGTACGTCGGCGATCCACAGTCGTCAGTACAGTCACGGACGCAGATCGGGTCGTGGTCGAAGAGACGCGAGCCACAATACGCACACTCCTCCTCGGCGTCGGGTGCAACGGTCGTGGACATACCCGAGCTACGAGACAGGTCCGGAAAACATTTTTCAGACCGCTCTTGTAAACGAAGAAAGCGGCTTTCGAATTCACGTTGGTGAGTACGATCGGAGTCCGGAGCCAGCCCCAGAACAGTTACGACTCCTGCGCGAGGAGATCGATCCACGAGGTATCATTCGCTGAACCCACCTCCGAGTGTCGGATACGGACTCCTGTCAGTCAGTTCGGGTGCAACCGCGACCGCCCTGCGGGTGCGCCCGTAAATGGTTACGGCAGACCGTATGGGACCCCTTCACTCTTGCCGGTCGCTCGATGTTTCGTCCTGTAACTCCATCTGCGCTTCGACGTCGTTCAGTACGCGAACAACTCGGCGGAGAACCTTTCGTTGGCTCCGACGAAGGTTCTTCGAGGCACCCATCCTCGAGATGTCGAACTCTCCGGCAACGTCGTCGAGGGTCGCTCCCCGCGGCGTCGAAAAGTACCCCTTCTCGACTGCGGCCTCGAGGGTCTCGCGCTCCCTGTCGGTGAGATTCTGGAGCGCCCGAAGCATCGCACCGAGGGACTCGACGTTCTGAAGAATATCGAAGAAGTCGTCGATGTGGACCGAGTCGTCACCCTTAACCGTGAATTCGTTCGAGGAATCGAGTTCCGAGAGAGCGTCGTCAGCAAACGTCTCTCTATCGAAACCGACGTTCCAGATCTCACTTCCGTTTCGAATCACGAACGGGCCCGTCACATACCCATCGTTTTCACGGATCGTCTGCATGGCGTCAGTTTCGTCGATTCGCGACCGGATGAGCGCCGTGTTCTGTTTCCGAGAGAGGAGTTCATACCCCTGAAGCATCTCGTAGCCGTTGAGCGTCTCGAGTGCACCGTGTAGCTCTTTCGAGTTCCCCCCGATCGCAAGCAGTCGCGTCTCGAGAGTCCGATCCGCCTGGTTGAAGTCCCAATGTTGGGTGTGAAAGGCGACATCATGTTCTCGAGTGGTCCTGATGTACGGGCAATCGTACTGGACCATGTCAAGCTTTAACATGTTCATCTTGCAGAAATCTTGTGATCCAGCCGTATAGCGTTTTCTAAACCCGAATTGTACTGCCAATCGTTCGTGGGAGACGACGATCAAGCAGGAACTCTCGAATGGATAGAGCCAGATATCGAGGCTAGCTACCGGCTCTCGAACGGAGCCTTGCGACAACGTCGATACAAGATGCAGGTGGTTCGGTTGTTGTATGTCGTGGTGGGTATACAGTTACAGAACGTATGGTGGCATCTGTACTGTCGACGTACCCTGACGCGGAGATATCGAGCAACAACAGGCCGAGGACGAGAACATCCCATCTCTCGTTAAATCCAGTCAGACCGAACTCAGTACTGCCACTGGACAGGGCACGTTGTTGATCACGTATTCGACGTAGGGGCGGAAGAACGCTCGCTGGAAAATGGGCCTGGTGTTCGTCCCCATCACGATCACGGCAGCACCGTTTCGATCCGCGATGTCGACGAGTTCCACACCGGGTTTGTCTGATACCGTGACCGTGGTGACGACCTTCGGCCCGAGTTGTCTCCCGAGTTCTGCATCACGGTCGCCGATTCGATCGCTGATGTCCAACGTTGGCTACGTCGTATAATAGTTCATCCTTTGAGGGAGTAGTTGACAATTGTGGGATAGTATAAATAGGTCGACACGCTCCCGCGGCACGATTCAACGGTCGACCGTACACAGCTCCGCCATTGTGCCATCTCGAAGTCCGTTTCCCAGTAATTCAGGACGAGGGCACAATTTCGTTAATAATAGTCCCGTGGTATTACAGCCCATGGACGAAACCGATTCACCGATGCGGAACGTCCGCATCTGGGCAGCGCACGAACACCTCGGGTGGTGGATTCTGGGGATTGTGTTACTGGCCGTGTTGGGACTCGTCGTCGACCAGTACCTCCCATGGCTCGTCTCCGGGTTGTTCATCTACTACGTCGCACGTCCCATCACGCAGCGACTCGAGCAGCGGATCGCCTCGCCGACCCTCGTCGCGGTGCTGACGCTACTCCTGATCGTCGTCCCGATCGTGGTGATGATCGGCGCGATCCTATTGGTCGCGCTGGGGCAACTCGTAACCGCGGTCGCGGATCTGCCGGTCGACAGGATTCTCGCGCAGCTGCCGGTTCAGATCTCGGAGCTCCCGAACACGCCCTCTGAGGTGTACGACACGACAGTCGTGTTGATCCAGGACCCATCGGTGCAGAACCTGCTCGGATCCGTCGGTGGCGCGGTCGGCGCCATCGGTGCGACACTGTTCAATATGTTCATCTCGCTGCTGATCGCGTTCTTCCTGCTGGTCAGCGACCGGAACATCGCCGACTGGTTCGAATCGAACGTGTTCGGTGAGGATAGCTTGGCGACCAACTACCTCTCGACCGTCGACCGAGGACTGGGTTCGATCTACTTCGGCTACACGATGACGATCTTCGCGGTGATCATCCTCTCGGCGGTCATCTACACGGTGTTTAATCTCTTTGCGCCCGGCGGACTGGCGATCCCCTCGGCGGTGCTGTTCGCCGTCGTTACCGGCCTCTTTACACTCGTACCGCTCGTGGGCCGGTCGATCGTCTATTTCGCGATCGCCGCGACGCTCGCGGTTCAGGCGGCGGCGGTCGATCCGCGATTGCTGTGGTTCCCGCTCGTGTTCCTCGCGGTCATGATCGTCGCGTTCGACAACCTCGTCCGGACGTACATCCGGCCGTATCTCTCCGGGCGACTGCTCAACACCGGGCTGGTCATGTTCGCGTACCTCTTCGGGCCGCCGCTGTTCGGCTGGTACGGAATCTTCCTCGGGCCGTTCCTGATGGTATTCATCGTGACGTTCGTCCGAATGATCCTCCCGGTGCTGGCCAATCCGGAGCGCGAACGGGTCGACGCCGACTCAGAGCACACGCTCGACGAGTTTTCCGAGAGCATCGCCGGTCGGGAAGGGGAGCAACCGTCCGAAACGGATCACTCCGACCTTGGGCCCGAGGGAGATCCGACTGTGTGATACGGCCTGCTACCACTACTCCATCCAAAATGGACTCTATCTTCCGGGTTCGAAGCATGAAACACTGATTCCAGACTAATCGGCAACCCGAGATGGGTAAGAGGATCCGTGGTTGTGACATCCTTCAGGCGGTGAACGGTGCGATTTCCTCCGTGGGAGTCCCAGCCAGTCTACAGAAAAATACAGCCGAGTGCCTCGGGCGTGACCCTAAGGGAGATCACACGCAAGAAGTAAAAAACGAAGAGAGGTTTTTAGGAACTCTCCCCCATTTTCTGCTGAACGTGGTCGAGGACCTCACCGTGCTCGTGTTGTGGACTGAAGAGAACGAAGTCCGTGTCCTCGTCGGCTCGGACCGTGTGTCCGGGTGGCCAGTAGAACAGATCGCCACTCTCGTCAGTTTCTTCGTTGCCGTCGGCGTAGGTGACGGTCAGCGTCCCACTCACCACGTATCCCCAGTGTGGCGATTGACAGAGATCGTCTTCTAGCCCCTCAAGAAGCGAAGAGAGGTCGGTCCCTTTCGTCATGATGAAATGTTCCGCAGCGATGTTTCCGTAGTCGGTCGCGTCGCCGAAGTCTGGTTGGTGCTGAGCCACAGCGTTCGGGCTGTCGATCTTGGTAGGCATGTCTGCTTTTGCTATTTTCATCGGCTTCCTGTTTCCACGACGTTGTCAGACTCTGTCTGACAGCCTGTCGAGGTTCCCTCGACAAACGCGCTTTGCAGACACCGAGGTGGTGTCCGTAGGGAGCGCTGTCTCCACAGGCGTGTCTTCGGGCCATCCCAGCCCTAGTTCAGAAAAGCCGCGTTGTAACACGTTCATTGCCGCATTCGCGTCACGGTCACACTCGAACCCACACGACGGGCAGGAGTGTTCCCTGACCCAGATGGGCTTCGCCGTCTCTCCACCGCACGACGCGCACTCTTTCGTCGTTCCTGCCGCTTCGACCTGCACGACGTGGCAACCGTACAGGTCGGCCTTGTATTCGAGCAGAGTGATGAACTGTCGCCACGCCGCATCCTGCTTGTTCCGGGCGTTGTGCGACTGTTCGAGCATCCCTTTCACGTCCAAGTCCTCGACGAATACGGCGTCGTACTCGCGGACGAGCCACGTCGTAATCTTGTGCTGATAGTCCAACACCTTCCGGCGGATGTGGCGCTTGACCTTGGCGACCTGCTTGCGTTGTTTCTCGTAGTTGTTCGAACCTTGCTCCTTCCGCGAGAGTTTGCGCTGTTCGCGGCGTAATCGCTCGTACTCGTCTTCGAGGTTGAGCCAATCCACAGTCTTGCCGTCCGACGTGTGGATGTAATTGAGGATGCCGAGGTCAACCCCAACGCTGTTACTCGCGTTGAGCGAGTCCACGTCGGGTTTCTCAGGCAGGTCGTCCTCATCGGTTTCCAGTCCGAAGGAGACGAACCAATCGCCGGTCGTTTCCTTCTTGACCGTGGCTTCCTTGATGTCTGCTTCGTCGGGGATGTTGCGGTGGTAGCGGATTTTGATGTCGCCGATTTTGGAGAGCCAGAGTGTCGCATGTCGGCCACTCGTGTTTTTGAGTTCGAAGCCAGACTGCGAATACGTCATACTCTGGAACTCCCGTGGTGACTTCCACGTGAGTTTCCCTACCTTGTTCCCGTTCGCCTTCTGGTCAGAGAGGTTCGAGAGGTTCTGGTAGAATCGCGTGACAGTTCGTTGTAGGGCCTTCGGATTGACCCCTGAGAAGACGGGAAACTCGTCTTTCCAGCCGGGAAGTCGGGAGTGGTGTTTGTATGCAGACCCGATGTTATCGGCGTCAACGTGGGCGTACTCGTACAAAGTGTAGTTGTATGCTTGGCGATGAACGTCGATGTGGTATTCCAGTTCAGCCGCTACCTCTTGTGTCGGGTATACAGGGTAGCGGTGACTGTATTCCATCGCTGTCTCTTGATTAGAGATGTGTTAACTTAATGGTTTGTACCCCTGCCTATCGGATTCAACCCCGAGGTCAAGCCCCGGGGCATTCTCCTATACCGCTTGTAAAGCACTCGAGCCAACGCGACAGCATCACGTCTGCATGACCTCACCTCGAGTACTCTAAGTGCAGTTCAACGTGTTCCTACATCAGTCAGTATCACTGTGTACGCAAGGATGGCATTCGCCGTCAGTTTTCATGCGACCGGGTGTTCGCTCCGAGAGACACAAGCGACTCTTCGCCTGGTGGTCATTGAACACTCTCAGCAAGCGATCTGGCGAGAGGTACATCGGCTAGCTGGCAGCGTGCCAGATCCGTCGATGTCCACGAGATCAACAGCCTCGTGTTACATACCAGAATCCAGACATTCTGAAGACGGCGATGCCGTCGCGGTCTACCACAGGTCAGATTTCTATTAAGGTGGGGGGGCGATCAGTCTTGAATTTATACTGCAATAAAGCTCGAGTCAAAGCTGATTCGTGATGTCGCAGTCGTTGGACGACGAGGAACCGTCCAGCCGCCGCATTCCTGCATCGAGTAACCGAGAAACACGGTCTCACCGACGCTATATTCCCAGTCGATCGCTACGGCTATCTGACAGCCCTCTCTCGAGTAGAATCAGCGGTCAGTTCGACTACACTGACCGTACTCTGATCGAAAGTGCTTTGATACCTTCAAAATGCGTGTTGACCGATTCCACAATTCGTGGATGATCAGTCGGGCGAGCGTCAGAGAGTATCTTGAACGATATGTGAATTACTACAATACGTAACGAACACACTGATCACTCAACAGACACACGCTATCGAAGGTGCTAAACTAAACAGAACTTTCATCAATAGCTTATCAAATCCACACATTACGACACCCATCCGAGAGCGAAGCAGACACTCGAGAGCGGAACGCTATAGTAATTACTAAACCAAGAGACACACCGATCGAACAGCCGTCGTGCGATCGGGTGTGCAGTGACGGTCAGTGGTTACTATCGCTGACGTGGTGCTAAACGAGACAGCGTCACTTCTTATTCTGTGCTCGAATTGTCATTTCGGGTGTCTGCTCGGCAACAAGATCGAACCCTCGAGCTTCCATCTCCTCGAAGTAACGGTCCACGTCAATACCACTCGTCTCGGTGATAAAGATACCCTCTTCATCAACATCGCCGTCAGCCATGAGCTGGAGCGTCACGGATAGCGGAACACCAACGTAACAGCCGTATTCACGCATCAGCGTGATATCATTACCGTCGAAGAACGGGAACGGCTGCTTGAAGTGGAAGACGGCACGGTCGTCCTGACCGTCGACCGAACCAGTTACCTCAGCCGAGAGGATCGTTTGGGGTGTCCACTCTGTCTCCGGTGACAACTCCGCAGGCGGCTTCCACTCCGTTTCGCGTTCCTGGCCCTTGGCTTTCACCTGCTCTTGCATCACTTCAACCGGATCGACTGCTGTCCCGTCAACCTCGAGCCGATCCGTCTCGAAGGCATTCGCTGCGTGAAGTGTTCGTTCGTAGCGCTTCCACTCGTCGTGCCAGGCACCGCGTGTGATAATGCGGTCGACGTTTTTTTCTTGGGCAATTGGAGACTTTGGGAACGTGATGGGTTCGGGATGTGAGATAACGTACGTTTCTTCCTCCCCGATCGGGTCCGGGAACTCGAACGTCCGCTGCTCGTCGAATGCCGGGAGATCGTTGATGACTTCGCCGTCTTCCCATTTCGCCCGCTCATCGACGTTCGGATCGTGTTCATAGGTAACTGTATCCGTTAATCCAGGTGTCGTCTGGGTAAGGAGTCGCCACATTCCCCAATAGAAATTGACGTCCGAAACGTCGTCGAAGCGGTCACAGGCGACCATTCCGAGCGCGATGGTACTCACGAGGCCGCCGTTGGCGAACCAGAGTGCATTCCCCGCGTCGGCGAACTCCTCAGAGCGGTCGAGGACATCGTCGAAGTCGAACGCGTTCAGGTCGACACCCGTGAGGTCACCGACCTGTTGCATCGCGTCGAGGACGTTCTCTTCGAACGGATACGGCAAGCCGTTGACGACGTACTCCGCATCCTCGAGAACGCGTACGAGGTCGTCCGTGTCGGTCGCATCGACTGATTCGAACCGAAATCGGTCGTCATCGATGAGCTCAACGAGGCGGCGCGCGTTTTCCTCGTCGGCATCCGCCACGACGATTTCGTCGAAGTCACTTGTCTGATAGAGGTCATAAACGCACCCCGATGTCATTGCACCAGAACCGCCTAGTACGACAGTCTTGCTACTCATCTGCCGATTAGAGGACCACTCTCCACTCCCTTAAAACCACGGGTCAGTCACGGGGATTACAGTCGACTCACAGACTCGGTGTCAGCGAAAAGGCTATTTTCCGCGACCGAGAGTAGCAAGATGCCAATGGAAAAGACAGTCACTTTTGCAGTCGGAGCTATGCTTCTGTACACCGGATGGGCGTTTCTCGCAAAAGTTGCGATGGGTGGTCTCCCCGCGGAGCAAGCAGTCGTCTACACGTACACGGCCGGAATCGGGGTCGCCGTGACCTACGTCACCGTCACCGGAGACAAACTCGTTGCTGCGCCCGGCAGTATTGGTATCGCGCTTGTCGCTGGGGTCTTTCTCGGGGGTGGGACGATCGCGTACTACGTGGCACTCGGATCCGGCTCTGCCGCCATTGCAACCGGTATCAGCGGCATGTACATCCTCGGAACGGCGGTTCTGGCAATCACGGTCCTCAATGAATCGCTCACCAGGGTCGAGTTGGCGGGCCTCGGCTGTGCAGTCATCGCCGTTATCTTACTCTCGAGATAGATAATTGAGACCACTGCCCGCGTGAGACAGCGTGGAGACACTGCAAGTGATGCCTGTCACGATAGATCACTGAAGATGAACACCGGGACAACCAGGGATCGAAGCTAAATGCTCGAGACGTTTCAGGACTACAACGGGAAGCAACTGAATGTCCACGCTCTCGGGATCGTCGTCTCGCTGTCCGGCGTCCTCGTTATCGCGCCGCTCCTTCCCGAGATTATCGACGACTTCGGCATCACGCCCGCTGCGGCGGGGGCTTCCATCACGTTCATGTGGGCGTGTAACGCGCTTGCACAGTATCCCGGTGGCCGTTACTCCGAAGACCTCTCGTCGAACGTCGTCTTACTCGCGAGCCAGGGGTTGATGATCACTGGCTTCCTTTTGGTGGTCCTCTCGAATCTGTTCCCACTGTTTGTTGCTGGTCTCGGGCTCATCGGATTCGGCTACGGGATGTTCGAGCCGGCTGGTATCGTTCTCCTTCAGGACCTCTTCGACGAGAACCGTGGCCGTGCATTCGGTATCAGAGATGCCGCTATCAATCTTGGCAGCGCGCTTTCGGCGGTGCTGGCCATCACAGTTATCGGTGTTGCCGCATGGCGGAACGCGTTCGTGCCGGTTATCGTGTTACTCGCCCTCGTGGCTGTTAGTGGTCACCGACTCAACCGCGATTCGTATCACATCTCGATGGTCGCCCTCGATATCCAGTCGGTCTGCTCTCGGCTGTTCCGCTCCCGAGAGACGTACGCTATCCTATTCGTGCTGTCCGTCTTCAACTTCATCTGGCAGGGAAGTGCCAGTTTCCTCCCAACGTTTCTCCGAGTCGAGAAGTCGTTTACCTCGTTCGAGGCAACGGTTGCGTTTGCCAGCGTGTTCGTCACGGGGATGCTTGTGACACCGATAGCCGGCATGCTCTGTGAGCGGCGACCCCCGATCACTCTCGGGCTCGGAGCAACAGGGCTCGGTATTGTCGGCCTCGTTGGTCTAATGAGAGCGGATTCCGTTGTTGGACTTGGCGTCGGATTGCTCACCTTTGCCGTCGGCTTGACGACTATTTGGCCGGTCATGTACATCTATCTGGTTGATGTTCTAGCTGACGAGACGATTGGTAGCGATCTCGGCGCACTCCGGGCAGTCTACTTCGCCGTCGGCAGCCTCGGTCCGGTGTACATCGGAACGGTGGCCACACGATTCACGTACATGGGCTCGTTTGCGAGCCTGTTGCTTTGCTTCGGCCTCGCTGTACTTCCGTTGCTCTGGCTTGCACGCCGTTGAAACGCCCAGATAGCCAGCCGACGACTGCACGGCATGTTCGACCAGAAAGCGAGCATCCGTACGCCTTGACACTCTACGGCGAGCAACCCACCGCACGATGACTGCAACCTCGGTTCGACGATATCCTGATTCCGTCGGAACGACTTTCACGATCGACGCCGTCGACACAGTATGGCGATTGTAGCAGCAATCGACGACTCGGATAGAGCGACTCCTGTTCTCAGCGAAGCACAGACACTCGCGACCGACCTCGAGGAAGACCTGCACGTGGTTCACGTCCTCGAGCGGTCGGAACTCGTTGAAGTCCTCGAGAAGGACGTCGAGGGACAGGACCTGACCGACAACTACGAGGTCCAGCAGGTCGGGGAGAATATCGTGTCTCGGGCAATAGAAGAGCCGACACTCGCAGATCCCACGATCTCGGTACGTGTCGGCGATCCCGCAGCCGAGATCGTAGCGTACGCCGAGACACACGATGCACGATACATCGTCATCGGTGGACGACAGCGGTCGCCGACCGGGAAAGCGTTGTTCGGGAGTGTGACACAGAAGGCGATCTTTGACTCGCCCGTCCCGGTTGTGACTGTCGCTCTCGGGTGAGGACCTGAACCAGATGTCGTACGCGCATCGGAAGCAGAACCAACACACGGTGTCGGATCGAGACGGGAAGTCCCATGTCGTATCGACGGGCGTAGGCTCACACTCAATTGGCTGTGTGTTCTGAGAGGTGCCGACAGATACGTATAAAACGACGAGCGAGGATCGCTGGAACGACTCGAGAAACGATCACCGAACGGAAATCAATCGTCGGAGCCCCCCATCCAGCTGGGACGACGCTCCGAGAGGTAGCCTGCGACCGTTTTTTGGGTGGTGTTCTCGCGGTCTGTTTTCCCATAGCGCTCGGTCAACAAGACCGGATTGAGCTGCTCGAATTCGATGACGAGTCCGACGACACAGAGCCCGATGACAAACGCGATCGGGAAGCCAAGTAGGACGACGAAGTCCTTGAGTGCGGCGAGGCCACCGCTGATGAGCAGGAGAGAGGAGAGCAGTCCCACGAGCCCGCCCCAGGTGACACGATTGACAGTCGAGGGGTTTTCGCGTCCATCGGTGGTGAACATCGCGAGACTCAGCGTTGTCGAGTCGACAGTCGTGATGAGGAACGTAAGGACGAGTATGAGGTAGCCGACGGCGAAGACGCCGCCGAAGGGAATGAGCGTCTCGAACAGCGGGAAGCCAGCGACTTCACGCCCCTGCTCGAAGACGATCGAGAGGAGATCGAGGGATCCATTCGTCTGTACCCACAGCGAGGATCCGCCCATAACGATGAACCAGGGGAACGAGGCTGCAGTAGTTCCGACCAGTCCGGCGAAGACGACCTGACGGATGGTTCGACCACGGCAGATGCGTGTAATGAAGATGCCGATCATGGGCGCAAAGGAGAACCACCAGGCCCAGTAGAAGACGGTCCAGCCACCGACCCACTCGACGCCGTTCGCCGCGTTCATGTAGAGACTCATGCCGATGAAGTTGTTCACGTATCCGCCGAGTGCCTCCGTTCCGGTAGTGAGCAGGAACGCCGTCGGGCCGAACACGAACGCAACCACGAGCAGGGTGACGAAGAGATACATATTGAACGTCGAGACGCGACGAATGCCGCGTTTGACACCCAGCGCTGCAGAGGCCGTAAATCCGACCGTGAGACCGACAGTTACCAGTATCGTCCCAAGGTCACCGACCTCGACGCCGTAATTGTAGGACATCCCTGCGAGGAACTGCGTGACGACGAAGCCGAGCGAGACGGCAACACCGCCAACCGAGATTACCACCATCAGGAGGTCGAGCGGTTTCACCCAGTTCTCGTCGAGATTTTCAACGCCGATGAAGGGTGCAAACACGGTCGACGGTTTGATCGGCGCACCCTTGCGGTGGACGTAGTAGGCGATCGTCACGCCGACCACGAGATACGCCGACCACGGGGAGATCCCCCAGTGGAGCATCGTATACTGGACCGCGTCGGGAACGATAGCGGTACTCTCTGCTTCGGATCCGAAAAACGGCAGTCCCGAGGAGTAATGGAATAATGCTTCCGCTGGTCCGTAGAAGACCAGGCCGGTCGAGAGCCCCGCGGAGAACAACATCGCGAGGAACGAGAAGTACGAGAATTCCGGTTCCTCGTCGGGACCGCCGAACTTGATGTTGCCCCACGGCCCGATCAAGAGCCACAGACAGAAGGCGACGGCGAGAAACATCGCCCAGAGGAACAGCCAGCCGAGTTCGCTCCAGAGGAAGTTATTGGCGTTCGTAAGCGATTCCGCTGCGGCGTCCGGGCGAGCGGCGATGTAGCCGATCGCGAGGATCGTGACGATCGCTCCGCCGATGAAGACGAACGGATCGATCTCGCTGCGGAAGGATTCGATAGCGCTCTCCGAATCAGTACTCATAGGTATACCACAACCGTTCCGTGCTCGACTTCCACGTCGTACGTTTCGACCGGAGGCTCGTCTCCCTCGAGGGCGACGTCACAGCCATCACAGCCACCATCGGCAGCTGCTTCCTCGTCTCTGGACGGCTCGACTCGCGCCTCGAACGTTTTGGCTTTCACCTTGTGTGGATTGAACACCGACTCTCCCGTTTTGACGTCGAACTCCCAGCCATGCCATGGACAGCGAACGACCTGCCCCGGTCGGACCCAGTCGTACTCACCGGGACTGTCAGATTCCGTCGTCCCTCCGAGCTTGCCCTCACAGAGCGGTGCACGCTGGTGAGGACAGTCGTTTTTCATCGCATAGTACTCCCCGTCGACGTTGAAGACGCCGACTGAGAATCCGTCTAGGGTGACGATACGTCGCTCACCCGCGTCGAATTCGGTAGCCGGGCAGATCTCGAATCGTTTTTCCGTCATGGATATCACTTCAGTTCGCTTCCGTCCGTGGGCAGGTCCCAGAGCTCGGCTGCGTTCTCGTGTTTGATCGCACGTTCCATGTCGTCGTCCATCGGCGGCAGTCCCCACGTTGGATCGTCGCCATCCCAGTGAGGGTAGTCCGACGCGTAGATGAGTATCTCGTCTGCATGCATCATCTCAAGGATCTGGTCGTGGTATTCCGGTCGCTCGGGTTCCTCGACCGGTTGGCTTGCGAACCAGACGTTGTTCCGAATATAGTGACTCGGCTTCTCTTCGAGCCACGGCACTTGCGAGCGGAGCCCCTTCCAGTTCTTATCGAGCCGCCACATGAAGTGAGGAAGCCAGCCGTAGCCACCTTCGATGAACGCCCATCGGAGATCGGGGTACTCGACGAGGACTCCCTCGGTGACGATCGAGGCGAGTTGTCCCATGTAGTACGCGCCCAGGAGGGTGTGCCACTCGATGTAATTGTTCGGATGGCCGGCACCGGTCGGCGGGTTACTCGTTCCGTGTCCCTCCGAGAACGGGTGGATCGCCATCGCGAGGTTCTGCTCTTCGGCAGCCTCGTACATCGGCCAGTACTGCGGTCGACCGTATGGCACTTCGGCTCCGCCGGGGAGCAACACTTGTCTGACTTGCGGGTGATCGCCGTACTCGCGAATGAGGTCGGCCGCTTTCTCCGGTGCCTTCGGCGCGACATACAGCGATCCCATGAATCGGTCATCGACTGGCAGCACGTCGTTGACTAGCCACTCGTTGTACGCTCGAGCGAGTTCGTTGGCGTAATCGCGGTTCGGCAACGCTGCGAGATTGAACCACGAGTTGCCAGTCAGCATCGCGTAGTCGATGTCGTGTTCATCTAGATGATCGTCGACGATTTTCTGGAGGTCCGTTCCCGGTTTGTTCCCGTCGCCCGTCTTTTCGTCCTGACGAAGGAACTCACCCGGATTCCGGTAAAGCAGTTCCGGCAGTACCAGCCCGTCGTCTTTGTATCGCTCGGGAAGATACTGAGCGACTTCCGCATCATCTACCCACCGCTGGTGTATGTCCGCATCGACTAACGTGAGTTCCGACGTGGAACGCTGTTCTGTCGACGCTCCCTGCGTATCTTGTGCCATAGTTCCACATAGATATACAATCACAACCCCACATAAAGGTTATCCTAATCGAGATGACGAAATCGCATGCAGAACGCTTCTAAATCGTGTATTCGGCGGAATAAACTCACAGCTGCTATTTAAACACCAGTCATTTGATTCGGTATTATCGAATGAATAGTCTGTGTTCTGGCCACTGCCCTCGTCAGTGCGGCGAATCTCCTCGATACTGGCAACCACTTCATCTCCGCGTTCGACAATTCCGAACGTATATGTGCAATGCCATTGACTAACACACTATGGATACCGAAGCCAATCGTCCGATCAAGGCGTTACTGACAATGGACGAGATCGTGACTGTACTCGAGCGAGAGGGTGCCCAGAGCGTTACATCGGTGGCTGAAGAAATCGAGAGAGCACGGAGTGTGGTCCACGACTACCTGAGTACGCTTCGGCAACTGGGATACGTGATACAAGACGACAGCGGTGCGTACAAGCTCAGCCTTCGATACATGGAACTCGGAGGACGCGTCCGTAACGATGTGCCCCTCTACGACGTGGCGAAGCCAGAAGTGGACCGTCTCGCGGAAAAATCTAGCAGTGAGCTCGTTACCCTGTCAGTCGAACAAAACGGGATGTGCGTCGCACTCGATGTCGTTCAGAGTGGACAAAACATCTCGTACGATTTTACCGACGGGACGCACTTTCATATGCACTCTTCGGCTGTTGGAAAGGCGATCCTTGCACAGTACTCGGACGAACGCGTCACGGAAATACTCGACAAACACGGGATGCCCGCCCGCACGGAAAACACGATCACCGACCGCGACGAACTCGAGGACGAGTTCGAGCGAATTCGTGAGACCGGCGTCTCGTTTGACCGCGAAGAGTACCGGATGGGGATGACGACGATTTCGGCAGCGATAGAGGAGACGGCTGGGAACGTGTTGGGCGGTCTCAGCGTTACTGGTCCCGCCCATCGACTGGAAGAACCCGACGTCGAAGAGGAACTTCGAAGCAAGCTCTTATCAGCTGTTAATATAATCGAGCTGAACTACAGCGCTCAGTAATGCGCCCGCAGCCCTCGTTGTGGAACGAAATCTCGATTACACCGTCAGAGGGACAATCTATTTGTATGGGAAACCGGGATTGTAATCATAGATGGCTGCCCAACAGCGCATGAACTACTGTAACGGAGAATGGACCGAATCGGAATCAGCAGCGACCTTTACCGTGACCAATCCTGCCGACGGGTCAGTTGTCGCGCACTTCCCGAAGTCGACTGAAGCCGATACCGAGCGGGCGATTCAGGCGGCGGTCGACGCCCAAGACGTCTGGGCAGAGACGCCCGGACCGGAGCGTGGTGCTGTCCTTCGGCGCGCTGCCGGACTGCTGGAAGACCGCGCCGACGATGTCGCCGAGACACTGACTCGTGAGGAAGGAAAAGCACTCACGGAAGCGACCGGCGAGGTCCAGCGTGCCGTCGACATTCTCTACTACTACGCGGAGAAAGCGAGCGACCTCGCAGGCGAGGCGAAGGCCCCGAGTGGTCAGAACAGTCGCCTCCGGACCGTCACGGAACCCGTCGGCGTCGTCGGACTCATCACGCCCTGGAACTATCCGATCGCCATTCCGGCATGGAAGACCGCACCTGCACTGGCAGCCGGGAACGCCGTCGTGCTCAAACCAGCATCCCAGGCACCGACCGTCGTTCACGAACTCACTGAATGTCTGGATGAAGCCGGACTCCCCGATGGCGTCCTCAACGTCGTGACCGGATCTGGAAGCGAGGTCGGTGCGACGATCACCTCCCACGAGGCGGTCGACGCGATCTCGTTTACCGGAAGTTCGGCAGTCGGTGAACTCGTCCGGGAATCAGCCTCCGAAACCGGTGCGCGAATCCAACTCGAGATGGGCGGGAAGAACCCAGCCGTCGTGATGCCGAGCGCGGACATCGACGAGGCAATCGACATCGTCGGCTCCGGCGCATTCGGCGTTACCGGTCAGGCCTGTACCGCGACGTCTCGAGCCATCGTCCACGAATCGGTCTACGACGAGTTCGTCGATGGGCTCGTCGACTACGCAACCGATCTCGACATCGGTCCCGGACTCGAAGCCGACATGGGACCACAGGTCACAGAGTCAGAGCTCGAGGGGACGCTCGAGTACATCGAGGTCGGAAAGGAAGAAGGTGCAACGCTTGAAACGGGTGGCGGCGTCCCTGATACCGAAGACGACGGTCACTACGTCGAGCCGACCGTCTTCAGTGACGTCGAGTCAGAGATGCGGATCGCCCAGGAGGAAATCTTCGGTCCGGTCGTCGCAGTACTCCCAGTGTCCGACTTCGAGGAAGCAATCACCATCGCGAACGATAGCCAGTACGGTCTCTCCGCGAGCATCATCACGGAAGACCTCTCGGAAGCCAACCACTTCGTCGACGAGGTCGAAGCCGGCGTCGTGAAAATCAACGAGAAGACCACTGGTCTCGAACTGCACGTTCCGTTTGGCGGTACGAAAAACTCCTCCAGTGAGACGTGGCGCGAACAGGGTGACGCTGGTCTGGACTTCTTTACCACCTCCAAGACGGTGTACCTCAACTACTGATAAACATCGGCTACTGTCGTTCGAACTATCTCGGTGAATTCTTTCGAGAACAGTTTTTGCGAGTAGCTGGCAACGAACCTCATTTCCGCACTCAGAACAGTTGTTCTGTACTGCAGAACGAAAACGTATAACATTGCCGACCGTAAATAAAATGACATTCTCATGACTCGAAACGTATCGGCGACGCTACTCTATCCGATAATAGCTGCCTCTCGGATCCCAACAGTCGCCATCTTCCCTCTCCAGAACAGGCGTTCTGTAGAACAAAACAGAACAGTGCAGGGGCCCCGATCCACCGACTCATTACACGAGTACAAGTGTAATTCTCGGGGTGGTTCGACCACGACCATTACCCGATCGGTCACTCGAGTGCAGTGGTGATTCGCGCCTTCATCTTCGAGAAGATACCCTTTAGAGCCAGCTGGACCGGTCTCGCATCACCGATTATAGTGATAACTGAGACGATTTTCACACGGATCGCGCACTCCTTGTTCGATCAGGTGTACAGTGACGTTCTTCGATCACAGTACACTGCCATATGCTAACAAGAAATAGTGGTAATAATAGTACGTGTACTGCCCGAGGCCATCCACTTTGTTACTAGGGGGCAGGTACATCGTTCTGATAGATAGAACAATAGATCGAGAGTAACTACAAGTACCAAGAGTGAATCGTATCCATCATGGGCCGCGCGAACACCCCCGTCGAATCGGTCGAAACACTTCTCTCAGTGGTAGAGTTTCTTGAACAATCCGGAGAAGCAGGCGTAACGGAGATCGCCAAGGCCGTTGATGTCTCGAAAAGCACAGTTCATAATCACCTCACAACGCTCCGGCAAAGAGGCTACGTCGTCAACGAAGACGGTCAATACCGCCTTGGACTACGCTTCCTTCGCATTGGTGAAACGACGCGGATGCGGACAGACCTTTTCGAAATCGCACGTCCGCAAATCGAAACCCTTGTCGAGGGAACCGATCTAGTCGGCAATCTAGCTGTCGAAGAACTGGGAAGTGGGGTGTATCTGTATCGGTCTCGCGGAAGCGACGAGATCGAATTTTCGACGCGAGCCGGTGAGAGACACGACCTGCACTGTACAGCCACCGGGAAGTCGATTCTCGCTCATGTATCGCCTGAACGATTTGAAGCGCTCCTTGATTCGATCGACCTCGTTAGTTACACGGCACAAACGATCACTGAGAAAGGCGAACTGCTGGATGAGGTCGATCGGGTCCGTAACCGCGGTATCGCATTCGACGAGGAAGAGTATGGGCGAGGGCTTCGATGTGTTGGCGTTCCAATATTCGGCCCCGACGACACGGTGATCGGCGCAATCAGCCTTTCGGGGCCTGCGGCAGATATGAACGGGACCTGGTATCGAGAAACGCTCCCAGAGCGACTACAAGCGACAAAAAACCGAATTGAGGTGAATCTCCGCGATTATTGATAGAATCGATTGGCTAGCACCGTCTATAGTACAACTGAAACTGTTTACACACTGATCGCACAGTCCACATGCGATCAGGTTTGCAGTGACGGTCAGTGGCTACTATAGCGTGCTTCGAGCATTACGTGATACCGGTAAGCTACTGTGCGTCCTTTCGGACGTTCTTGTGGGTGGAAAGGAGTCTGTTGATCTGACTGACAAAGAGCGTGAAGAACATGAAGCACTCCTACGATCACATCGCTCTAGACGGCTGCTCCGAGAGTGCAATAAAGACTGAAAGCAGTTAGCTTGAAGACATACCGAGCAACGTTAGTTTACGCCCCATTCGTCGAAGAGTTCTTCTTTCGACTGAAGGCCATCATCTGGGAGAGCGTGATTGATTACATACGAGCCCTCTTCATGGTTGTTCTCCCACAGATCTTGATGGGCTTTCGGAGTATCTTCCCATGGTGTGAGATGTGTCCCTGGCACGTCGAACACGTCCAATTCTATTTCCTCGTTCATTTCAAGCACCTCGTAGGTGTTTTTCATATGTGTGCCAAAAATTTCGGTCGTCGGCATGTAGATCCGACGTTGGCGCATCCATACCTGTGGCGCATAGAACGAATGTCGTTGCCCTGACATGTCTTCCGAAAAGACGACTTTTCCCTCGAACGGTGCACAGAGCATCGTCGAGAGTGCCAGTGTGTTCTGGCTAGCACGTTCGAAGACGACTTCCGGATTGCCACGCGGGTTGTTCGGCGTCGCAAGGAGGTCACTGACCGCGATACCCATCGGCTTGAACATCTTCCCCATATACTCGCCGATGGTAGCGGCGAGTGCGTCAGGTTCGGATGGATCCGGGAGATGCGGCAGTGAGTCGAGATACTCGAACCCGTCACTCTCTTCGTTGAGTGTCTCGATGCTTACTGTTCCTTCGACATCGTACTCGGATTCGACGTACTCGGCCTGTTCATCAGTTGCCGTAACGACGGCAACACGAGCATTGTGCTCGAGCGCCGTTTGTACCGCCGCTTCAGCGACAGTATCGTGGGTACCATCGATGTCTTCCGGCGTCCCGTACCAAACGAGCGTTGGATCGCCGGCCTGAAGGTCAGCACGATGGAACACTGCCTCCGGGGTCGTTTGGCCCGACTTCCCCATAAATGCCATCTCGTAGCCAGTCGAGGCTCCGAAGAACGTCAATCGTCCACCCTCGTCCAACAGCTGGTACGATCGGGAGAAGGCGTGTGCACCTGCGTGAGAGACGACGTAGTCCGCGAGTTCGCCATCGTTCTTTTCCCGGTACTCCTCAAGGAGCGGCTCTCCAGCGGCTTCCCAGTCGTCCCATTCTTCGGGGTCGTTCGGAACCATCCGCATCGCGTCAACGAGTTCGGGACGCTTCCGGTCGATGTAGGCGTCAGCGCCATTGTCAAGTGCGCGTTCGCCGCGTTCGTCGCTCGAGACGAGGCCGGTAATGTTCATGTTTCGACTCGTCGCCATCTGGACGGCGTCACGTCCGGTCCCCGTCGAGGCACCCTCGACGAAGAGATTCGAACCGGGATCGACATCGAGCGTGTTGAACAGCGCCCGGTAGATGGTCCCCATCGTCAGAATACAACTGCCCGCTTTTGTGAGGTCGAGGTTCTCTGGCGGCTCAAAGAGTTGCGTTCCCTGGGCAATCATAAATTGCTGGTGAGAGCCATCCGGGGTCTGATACCCCTGAATGGTGAAGTCAGCATACATCGGGTCACGGCCGGCTTTTGGCGAGAGTGCGTCGAACTGCCCGGAATATACGTGAACCAGATCACCGACTTCGATTCGCCCTTGTTCCTCGAGTCCATCGCCAACGTCGGCGACGAGTGCGAGCCCGCCTGAGCCGGTCACGTGCCAGTCACGGTCGTGTTGCTCGAAGGTCGACACAGGGAGTGATAGCCCACGCATCGTTGTAGTTGACCTCCGAGGTGAGCATGTAGAGCAACGCGTCGTTCGGTCCGGGCTCCTCGACAGAGATGACAACCTCTTTTTCAGCACCATCTTCGAATGGTTCACCGTGGTCCGGATTCCCGTCCTCATCGCCGGTGACGGCCCACGCGAGTTGGTAGTCCGGAATCGGCGTTTCACCCGGTTGGAACGGCGCATCGTGTTCCAGGAGGTCGCCGCTCTCGATTAGTTCGCGTTTCTTTTCGTCGGTTACGTCGGTCAGTGGTAGCTCTTCGTTCATGTTATCGTATCGCTCTGAGTCGGCTTTCGCGTCTCTCCCAGTGTCCCAACTGTACACACCCATCGTTAGCGTGGAACGTACAACTGGACGTGTTCTCCATGATACGGTGGCCAGTAATAAAACTAATCATGCCGGAAATTACATGTTCCTGATTTAATCGGGTTTAGCAGCTCGTTCATGGAGTGTCCCATTGGCCCCTCAACTGAGGTATACATCGGTTGCTTTTCGTTCGAATTCTCAGTCGTCATCTTCTGCGAGGTCGGTTCGGTTAGCCGGTGCTCTCTGTTCTCTCGGGCTATACTCGACGAAGTTCGATTGATACCGTCTCCGTGCGGTGACGATCATCGCGTACACGATAACGAGGAAGAAAATCGTAAACGGGAGTCCGAGGACGACAGAGAACGACTCGAGTGCTCGAGTTCCCGGCAGACTGAGCGTCATTACGCCGAGCGCAGCAAGTACGAGGCCCCAGATAGCACGGTTCCGCGCGTTCGGCTCCTCGTTTCCCATTGCGATCGCAGCGAGCATGAACACTGCCGAGTCGAGTGACGTGATGACGTACCCAGTCAGTGCGAGGATAAAGAGCACCCCGAGGACGGACGTAAGGGGTGTGACGTTAATCGCTTCTGCAAGTGCTGCGGGAATTCCCTGTTCGCTCAGCGCGGTGGAAACGGGACCGTAGTTACTCGATGAAAGTGCCCATCCACCGAGGATGGCGTGCTGGACGAAGAGGAAGCCGGCAGGGACGATGCTGAGACCGATCGTCGTCTCGCGTACCGTCCGCCCCTTCGAGACCCGAGCGACGAAACTCCCGACGAAGAGGCCCCATGCAGCATACCAGGCCCACCAGAAACTAGTCCAATCCTGCGGCCACAAACTGCGATCGACCGGATCAGTGTACAGCATGAGTCGCGGCAGATTGTTGAGCCAGATACCGAGCGAGTCGAGACCGAGTTCAGCCATGAACATCGACGGGCCGACGAAGACGAGAATACTCATCAACACTGCGATCACGACCATCGTCGCACGTGCCATGTTCTGAATGCCGCTGCGCAGACCGAGCCACACGTCACCGAGGAATATCAGTCCGATAATACCGAACAGGCCGTAGGTCACGATTCCTGAGGAGAATCCGAACACGTTCGACATGATGGTCGACAACTGCTGGCCGATGAACCCAAGCGTCGTCGCAAGACCGCCGATCATCGTCACGAGTGCCATGAGGTCCGTCACCCAGTAGAGCGCGCCCCAGCGCTCTTCATCGAGAATCGGCTTCAACATCGAACTGAACTTGAATTCGTCGTCGTTCCAAACGATGAGTCCGAACGCGAGCGAGACCGGTAAGTACCACGCCATAATCGCCGGGAAGATGTCATGCATGTACATGAACGCGAGTGCGACGCTCTCGACCGGTGCGCCCTGTACCGGCAGCGGGTTCGGCGGGCTGCTGACGATATAGATGGGCTCTGCGACACCCCAGAAGATGACCGCCGAGGCGAAGCCCACGGTAAATATCATCGAGATCCACGAGAAGTAGCTGAACTCCGGTTCAGCGTCCTGTCCCCCGATTCGAAGCCGTCCGTACCGAGAGAACGAGAAGACAATCATCGCGACCGTGAGCACGAGTGACAGTAGAATGAACCACCAGCCGAAGTAATTCAGTACGAAGTCATACGCACTGGTCATTGTCGAGTTGAGCAAACTCGGTGAAACTATTCCTACTACCGCGAGCCCGACTACGAGCCCGATCGAGAGGAAGAAGAGTGATTTCTCCGATCTATTCGTGTCCTCTAAGCCGAGGAGGTACCAGCCATCTACCATGCTAACAAGTAACGCTTACAACCTATCCCCTTAAAGATTGTGTTAATTGATAGTCACCATCACGAGAATGTTGTTACCAGTCATGAAAGACCGACCTCGTCGCGGACAACGCTCCGCCGAAGTTCTACTGACGAGGCCGATTTACTCGTCAGTATCGAGAATGATACTTGCGTCGGCGATGACGGTACCGTCAGGCGAGGCAAACACCGGATTCAGATCAAGTTCGGTAATCGATGGGTTTGCCGTTGCGATCTCCGAAACATCCACGAGGAGATCGACGAGCGCTTCGCGGTCAATACCTGCATTACCACGAACGCCGTCGAGGAGCTCCTGTGCGTCGATCTCGTTCACCAGGGATCGGGCGTCGTGCTCCGTGAGCGGAAGTGCTCGAAACGCGACGTCGCGCATCACCTCCACGAAAATTCCGCCGACACCGAACATGAGCACCGACCCTACTTCTTCGTCACGTAGTACGCCGACGATAAGTTCGACAGCGGGATCAAGCATCGGAGAGACTAAAACGCCGTCGACGACACAGTTGGGATCGTACGATTTCGCATTGTCGACGAGCGTAGTGAAGTTCTCTCTGACTGCAGCTTCGGTGTCGACATCCAGAGCGACGCAGTCCGCTTCCGTCTTATGTACGATATCGTCGCTCACCGCCTTCATTGCAACTGGCCCCTCGTACTCCGCCGCGGCATCGGCGGCCTCGGCGGCCGTGGTCACGAGGTCGAATGGTGCCACTGGAAGTCCTTCTGCGTCGAGCAACTGCTTTGAGTGAAATTCCGACAGTTGTCGTTTCCCCGCGTCGAGTGCGTCGCGAACGAGGCTGTGTTGTTCGTGGCCGCCCCCAAGCTGGAAGGTAGATTTGGTGTCGGCGGTCGACAGATGCGCGCCGTATTGAGAGAGCTTTTCGAGGCTCGCGATGGCGACATCGAGTGATCCGTAGGTAGGAACGCCCGCCTCCTCGAGCGCATCAAGTGCAGGGGATCCCTGCGTTCCGTAGATACAGTGGACTGCAATGGATGTGTCGTACTCCTCGACGAGTGAAGCGATCCGGCGTGCGACATCGGGTTCCTGCCCTGTGTCCCCATCTCCAGGGCCACGAGATTCGTACGCGCCGAACACCCCCGTCAGTAATAACGAATCAACTGCAGGGTCGGCAACGAGTGCTTCTGCACAGTCATAGAAGATCGATAGGTCACCGTCGCCCTGTAGTCCCATCATGTCGACTGGATTCGTGACATTTGGAGCATCAGGGACGAGTTCACGCAGTCGTTCTCGAGTCGACTCGCTAAGCGCCGTCACCGACAGCCCACGGTTGCTGAGACTGTCCGCCGCGAGCGTCGCGTTCCCGCCACCATCGGTGAGAATAGCCACGTTATCACCGGCTGCTGGTGGCAGTTTGGCGAGCGCATCGGCCACTGGTACCACGTGGTCAGATCGGTTGACCTGAATGACTCCTGCCTGTTCGTAGGCAGCGTCGAGTACGTCACTGTCACCCGCCAGTGAAGCAGTGTGTGACTGGACGGACTGTTTACCTTCCTCTGTCAGCCCACCTTTGAGGACGACGATCGGTGTGGTTTGGACCACCTCACGTGCCGTCTGAAGGAACGCACGCCCATCCGACATGCCATCGACGTAGAGTGCGATCGCATCAGTGTGTTCGTCGTCGTCAAGGAACTCGAGATAGTCGTGAAACTCGAGATCCGTTTCGTTGCCGACGCCGATATTAAAACTGAATCCCGTCGAATTCCGACCTTCAGCGTGGGAGCCGAACTCCAGCCCGATGTTGCCGCTCTGGGCCAACAGCGCGATGTTTCCCTTGGGCATCTCGTACCCGCCGAGAAGGTTCAGGCCGGTGTGGAGGTTATAGATACCCTGAATGTTTGGCCCAATAAGTGCGACCCCGCAGTCGCGGGCAGTGTCCCGAATCGCCGCTTCAAGCCCCTCCTCACCGGCCTCGCTGAAGCCAGCGGCGATGACGACAGCGCCGGCGGCACCGGCATCACCACACTCTTCAACGATATCAGGAATCGTCTCAGCCGGCGTCGCGATGAACGCCAGGTCGATCGTACCTGGCGTCGCTGCGACGCTGTCATACACTGTGAGTCCTCGAATCTCGCTATCGTATTTCGGGTTGACTGGGTAAATCTCGCCGTCGTAGCCGCTTTCTTGCAGGTCTTTGATCGTCTGATTGCCGCGTTTGCTCGTGTCTTTCGATGCGCCGATTACCGCCACTGTCTCGGGGTTGAACACCCGTTCTAACTGCAACGACGGGTGTTCAGCCGAATTGTTGAGCGTGCTCATGGTGATCCTCTGGTCTCAAGCCACTGTGAGGTGTGTCATGATATTCGCAGACATCAGTATATAAAACCTCACAACTGAATAATGGCTTACAATTAAGTCAGTTCAGTAAGACACAGTTCGATAGAGTCGAACTCGCTACCCCATCGACTCGATTACTGTTGTAGCGAGTTGTTCTTCTAGTTCGTCAACTGCAGTCACGAGGAGATCGGGGACCTCATCAGTGAAAATCTCCCCCTGCATCCGATATTTGGGCGCAGAGACTGCGAGCGAGCCGAGAACACTTCCGTCAGAGCTCAATATACGACGACCGACAGCACGGAGTCCGTCCGCATACTCCTCGTCAGAGAGTGCGATTCCACGCTCGCGAATTTGCTCGAGGTCCTGGAATAGTGCTTCTCTTGACGTAATCGTGTTTTCTGTTCGCTTTGGGAGCCCCCACTGATCGATGATACGGTCGAGTTCATCGTCCTCTAATTCGGCTAAGAGTGCCTTCCCTCCGGCGATACAATGCATGTGATAGCATGTCCCCGCATGACGTGCCGTCTCGGTCGGATGAAGGACTTCGTCCTGATATGTATTATCAGGATGATACGACTCGTAGACAGTAATTGCCCGGCCATCGTTAGCAACGAGGAAGTCTACCTCCTCATTCGTCGTGTCTGCAATGTCTTGTACGGCCTCGACAGCGAGTTGATATGATTGTTTTCGTGACCGAGCGTACTCTCCGCGATTATAGAATTTGAGTCCGAGATGGTACTGTTCACCCTCCTTGACGATGTACCCGTGGTGGCGAAGTGTCGTCAAGTGGCGGTGAATCGTACTCCTTGCAAGGTCAAAGTGATCAACGAGTTCCGCTAACGTCGCTCCGTTGAACGATTGAACCGCATCGATTATCTGTAATGACTGTTCTGTGGTGCGGACACGGTCGGAATCTTTCTTTGTCATTAGCGGTTTAGACGCGGCCATGAGACATAGTAGTTCGGAACAATCAAACTGGTTTATCAGGGATGGCCTGGTTCCGTATGTTCGAACTGGAATTCGGTACAGGCTTTCGTCCAACGAACAGCAGTCCTCTGTACGCCCGTAAGCCAGTAGATCACTAAAGAACAGTTCTATTTACAATTGTATGTCTGTAATCCGCAGGCGGTGGTGCTGGCTGGGTTTACACGACTCTATCGGAGTTACTGTGTTATATCCAGCTTCGGGTCGTCTACGTATTAACTCACCATTGTGTGGTATGCGATCTCGTTCCAATAAACCGAATTATCAACTTACTTGACAGACTAAAAGTTGTTCACCAACCATTCAAAAGAAAGTGAGTGACCTTCATTGTATTGATCAAATCGCAAGACAAGATGCCTAATTCTTCTCAAGAGTGTGGGATTTTACTGGATTATGACTTCGATCCACTCCATGCCAGACAGTGTGAGAAGAGCGCACCCGAGCCTGTTTAGAGGTCCGTAATCGTGCTGTGAGGCGCTTCGATCGCCTGTGCGTCCTCTTCCAGCAGTGCTACGACGAGATACGGGACGTACGATTCGAAGTATTCGGAGAGCGCCTGTGGAAAAATAATCGACCGCTGGAGGCTCCATTCGGTGACGGAGAGGTACATTCGTGCGTCTGTAAAACAGTCTAACCTGCGTCAGTGCAAAATCTATTTTCGCATCGTCGAAATGCACGTAGTACGCGGAATCACGATGAACGTTACAGTTGTACCTGACTTGGGACCGGAATAGCCACTCTAAGAGAATTCCCACCATTGCATTTCGACTCTGTCGAAATGAGACTGAGGGAAATAACGTTCCGTCCAGCATGTGTCTGGATCATAAAATCGGTCAGTAACTGCTGAGGATACCAGAGTACACGCCACAGGTACCTCACCAACCGGACGGACAGAGTTACTGACGATCTATGTCGGCAATCACCCTCTTCGATTACATTCGTACGCCTGTAAACATTACAATCCGTGTCAGCGAGAGATCTATTTCGCTATTGTCGAAATAGCCGTGATATCTAGAAACACAAGAAATGTCGCAGTTATACTATCAGCTGTGACTGAGCTCATGAACCGTTGTGGCTGGTCCGGTAACCTGTCACAGGATCGTTGATGATACCAGTCGAACGACTATGGAAAATGGTAATGTTTATCAGGGGTCGTTGAAAATAGGCAAGTGATGAGTTCGCAATCGACAGAATCAGCTGCTGTTCGGTCACTAGATGATTTAGACGTCATCGTCGACACTGACTTTCATCTTACAGAGCGACAGGAAGACATCTTTCCGTATCTCGAGGATCCGTTCTACAGCCTGCTAAACAGCCAGAGTGACGGTGACGACTACGGCTATCTGGGACGGGTGTACCCGTCACACGGAATGTTGTACTCGGTGACGGTCGGGAAGGCCGACTCACCGACGGTGCGGACATCGGAAGACATCCAGAAGGGCAAAGACCTCATCGGGTGGGATAAAGCGATTGCCACCCCAACCCAGAATCTCTATCTCGGTGCCGTCCACCACGACGACCTTGCGGCTGCACTTGCGAAGGCGTACAACAGGTGGCTGCTCGACAATATTATCGACACGGATAACGGTGTCTACGGTGCCGCTCTCGTCGCACCACAGAAACCGCTCAAGGCTGCCGAAGAGGTCGACGACCTCGCCGACGAGCCGGGTATCGCCGCCGTGATGATCCCGAGCGGATCGGTCGATCCGACTCTGGGCAACGAGATCTACTATCCACTCTACGAGGCGTGTGAGCGTGCTGGACTGCCTATCAAGATGCACAACGCAGCTGGGACGATGATGACCCGGTTCCCAACGCAGTGGCGGTCGCTGAATCGGGCACTCCCCGTTCACGCCACCTCGCATAACATGATGCATCAGGTGAACCTGGCAGACATGCTGACGCAGGGCGTTCCCGTTCGCTTCCCTGACCTCGACTTTGTTGTCCAGGAGTCCGGTCTCGGCTGGTATCCGTACTTCATGCGTCGGTTCGATCACGACTATATGGGTGCGAAGTTCGACGCACCAATGCTGGAGAAGAAGCCAAGCGAATATCTCCGTGATCAGTTCTACCTGACCAGCCAACCCGTCGAAGGTGCAGACGACCCAGAGTACCTCAATCAGATCATCCGCCTCTTCGAAGGCGAGAACAGTCTGATGTTCTCGTCGGACTACCCCCACTTCGACTTCGACTACACTGACGCGCTGATGAAGATCATGCGCTCGGAGTTCAACGGTGACGAGATCAAGAACATCTACGGCGAGACCGCAGACCAACTCTACCAATTCTAACGAACATGGCAACAAACACAGACCCACAGAACGCCGACGCTGATAACCTACACCACGTCACAGCGGCCGACGACATCGAAGACGGAGAACGAGTCGTCGTCGACATCAAAGGCCGTGAGATTGCCGTCTTCTACTCGAACGACGAGTATCACGCACTCTCGAACTACTGTACACACCAGGGCGGACCAGCCTGTGAGGGGCTCCTGTCCGGAACGATCGACGTTGACGAGGACGACGAGCTGGTCTGGGCGTGTGATGACGAAATCGTCTCCTGTCCGTGGCACGGCTGGGAGTTCGATATCACGTCCGGAGAACACCTCGCAAGCGACGAGTACCGCCTTCCGTCCTACGACGTACACGTTATCGACGGCGACCTCTACGTCGAGTTCTGATGGCCATCGCACCCGACGATGGTGATTGCGGCCAGCGCCGGGTGTGGCCAGTTACCGACGTTTTCATACGGGAGACGTCCCAAGACGCCTGTAACGGATTTTGTCAGTACAACACACGCAACTCATGACGAATACACGAGACGATCACGAGTCCAACGCTGTGGAACAACACTGTGACCTCGAAACGGAAGCGCCGTACGAGGAAACCGCCGTCGAACAGCTTCCAGTCTGGTGGTCTGACGCTGTCGAAGAGTTCCAGGAGCACGACCTGCCTGCCTATCGGCCGCCGCGGTTCGCCGATGATGTCATCACCCCTCCAGTTGTCGACCGGTTACAATCGGAGTACAACGCCGAGATTCGCTTCATGGGCGTTGGTGTCGAATACCGCGATTCTTGGGGTGTCTACGTCGATGACGAACAGATATTCACCGTCGACCGTGAGCGCGAACCCGCAGGATACACCCGTTATCAGGTGACAAGCGATGCGTTCGAACAAAACGTTCGAAACCACTTTGCAGACACAGGAGATGAAACTACGTGAGTCCGCTACATCCGAATCGTAACCGGCCAGAGAACAGTATCGCGCCCTCGAGTCGTCCGACCCGAACGAACGACTGGATGGGAGACAGTCCAGTCGCGGTCGAGTTTGAACCGAACCCCAGAGAGCAGACGAGTGCCCACCAGCACCTGAACGTCGCTGATCATGAGTACTGATATCTCCCAAACCACGTCTCCGTCGCTCAGCGAACAGCTCGACGGCGAGATTGACTTCGGCGAGACCACACGCACCCTCTACTCGACGGATGCGAGTATCTATCAGCAACGACCTGCAGGTGTCGCCTTCCCTCGGAACCGCGAAGATACTCAGCGAGTTGTCAACTTCGCTCGCCGACACGGATCAAGTGTCACGGCCCGTGGTGCAGGCTCGAGTCTGACCGGCAATGCCATTGGTGAAGGGATCGTCCTGGACTGTTCACGATACATGGACGAGATCGTCGACGTCGACCCCGACGCGAAGACTGTGACCGTCCAGCCGGGTGTCGTTCTCGACGAGTTGAACGACTTTCTCGAGAAGGACGGTCTTTACCTCGCTCCCGATCCGTCGACCTCGAGTACGTGTACCATCGGCGGAATGATCGCCAACAACGCCGCGGGTCCGCACTCGGTCAAGCACGGTACGACTCGAGAGTATGTTCAGCGACTCGAGTGCGTGCTTGCAGACGGATCTCTCGTTGAGTTTCACCGGCGGGACGGCGGGGAACTCGAGGCAGTCTGTGAACACGACGACCGGGTCGGAGAGGTCCATCGCGTGGTCCGCCAGCTTGCACGCGAACACGCCGACGAAATCGAGACACAGTATCCGGATGTCGATCGAAACTCCAGTGGGTACGATCTCGAGACTAGCGCTGCGCCGGACGGTTCGTGGGTCGACCTCTCGCGGCTCGTCTCCGGGAGCGAAGGGACGCTTGCGATTATCACCGAAGCGACGTTACAGCTTACCGATCGTCCCGAGACACGTGCCGTCTCGCTCGTCTTCTATGACGATCTGATCGCCGCTGCCGACGCTGTGACTGCCGTGCTTGAGACGGATCCGAGTGCAGTCGAACTCATCGACGACGCCGTCCTCGGCTACGCTCGAGACGCCTGGGGGTTCGATATCGTGCCCGAGGATGCTGAAGCCGCGCTCCTACTGGAAATCGAGACCACCCATGCAGAGCAGCGTGACGACCTCGAGACGGTCGTGTCGGCTGCCCAGACACCCGAAACGATCGACGTCGAACGTGCGTTCGACGGGGAGGAGATGGCCGATCTCTGGAAGGTGCGCAAAGCTTCCAATCCGCTTTTGAACCGACAGCCCGGCGACGAACAGGCGCTGTCGTTCATCGAAGATGCGGCGGTCCCACCCGCCCGTCTCCCGACGTATCTCGAGCGCGTGGGTGATGTTCTCCGCGAGCACGATCTTCAGGCGAGCGTCTTCGGTCACGCTGGACAGGGTGTGCTCCACATCAAACCGTTCCTGAATCTGAAGACGGAACATGACCGTGAGCGACTCCGATCTGTTTCGGAGGCCGTCCACGAGATCGTCCTCGAGGTCGGCGGCTCCGTCTCCGGGGAACACGGTGACGGACGACTTCGTTCCGAGCATCTCCCAGAGATGTACGGTGACGAACTCTACAGTGCGTTCTGTGAGATCAAACGCGCCTTCGATCCCGACGACGTGTTCAATCCGGCAAAGGTCGTCCCCGCTTCGGACGGCAACCTCGCGAAAGTCGACGAAAACCTGCGGTACGAAGGATACGACCCGGAGACTGTCGATACGGCGCTCGATTTCAGTGACGAAGAAGGGTTCGGATCGCTCGTCGAGCAGTGCAACGGGTGTTCGAAGTGTCGAACGTCGGACGGCGGCGTCATGTGTCCGACCTTCCGTGGAACGGACGACGAGATTGCCAGCACACGAGGGCGGGCGAACATGCTCAGAGCAGCAATAAACGGTGATCTCGACGAGGAGACGCTCACGAGCGATCACTTCCAAGAGGAGGTACTCGATCTGTGTATCTCCTGTAAAGCATGTGAAACTGAGTGTCCGACTGGCGTCGACATGGCCAAACTGAAAACGGAGGCGAAACACCAACAGCACCGGACGAGCGGCGTTCCGCTTCGCGCACGCCTGTTCGGGAACGTCCGCACGCTCAACCGTCTCGGGTCCACGTTTTCGCCGATCGCAAACCGGCTCAAGGAGTTCGGCCCCGGCCGTCGCGTTGCCGAGGCCGTCCTGGGGATCGATCGACGACGGACGCTGCCGGATTTCGCAGCCGAGCCCTTCCCCGACTGGTTTGCCGCTCACGAGCCACATCCAAACGCCGGCGAGAACGGAACGGTCGCGCTCTTTCCGGACTGTTATATGGGATACAACCATCCAGCGGTCGGTAAAGCGTCCGTTCACCTTCTCGAGGCGCTCGGGTACGCAGTCGAAGTCCCGGACGTGGCCTGTTGTGGGCGAGCACCGCTCTCACAGGGACTCGTCGAGAAGGCTCGCGGCTATGCACGACAGAACGTCGAGACGCTTGCCGAGTACGTCGAGCGAGACGTGCCGATCATCGGCGTCGAACCATCCTGCGTGAGCGCGTTCAAAGAGTACGACGACTTACTCGAGGACACCGTGAACATCCCTGAGACAACGGAAACGGTGCCCGCGTTCCTCGCCGATCGCATCCGCGCTGGCGAGATCGAACTCCCTGACAGCGGCGAGGCCACCGTCGCCTTCCACGGACACTGCCACTCGAAGGCCAAAGGCTGGGATAGTACCCCGGTCGAACTGCTCCGCGAAGCCGGCTACGACGTCCAGCCGCTGGATACGACCTGCTGCGGGATGGCCGGCGCGTTCGGCTACGAGACCGAACACTACGAACTCTCGATGGCGATCGGCGACGACCTCGAGTCGAAAATCGACGCCGCTGAGGCGGATCTCATCGTCACGACTGGTGCCTCCTGTAGCCAGCAGCTCGCAGACAGGGACATCGAGACACACCACCCCCTCGAGGTGCTGGCAGCGTTACTCGAGCGGTCTAACAGCAACGACTGATGCACCACGTTCAGGGAAGAAATTATTCTCTACTTCTACTATTCCCACTCGGACCTGGCCCGCTCGTGCAGCATATCCCGGTACTGGGCTGTTGTTCGTTCCAGCAATTCACCGCTGGCCCAATCCAGAATAACGCCGTACCGACGAACGAGATCGAGTGTGTTCAACTCCCCATCTCGGTATCGAGTGGCGATCTCCTGTGGATCTTTCTCGAGCCAATCAGCTCGGTTCTCCCGGATGTACGCTCGCGTCTCTTCGGTCGCTTCGTGGTCGATCTCGTACGCACAGACGTCTGGATCGATCGCCTCGATAACGACGCCGTAGTCTTTTTCAGCACGCTCAATGGAGACATATTCGTCTTTTACGTCTTCGAGAACGGCTTCGGGATCACGCTCGAGTGGATCACCGAACCCACCGCCGCCCGAGGACGGCCGAACAAATTCATTACACTCTTCGATCGGATGATTCGAAAAGACGGTCCCCATCTCCTCAGTATCGCCATTTCGTGTCAGGGACACACCGTGTGGAATTCCTGGCAGCCCGCCGTTGATCCCCCACGTGACCGATCGAGACCGGTCTGAGCAATAGGAAATCACACTGTTTTCACATTCGAGGAGGGTCCCTCCTTTTCTGACTCCACATCCGCCCCGGAACTCGCCGGGACCGGCTGAGTCAGTCACGATCGTGTGTTCTTTTGTCAACAGCGGCGTATCGCGCTCCTGTCCTTCGAGTGACTGAACTGCGAGCCCGGCACCGAAGACCGGCGCAGTTGCATCTGAGCCATCCTTGCCGTTTCGACCACCCCAGCCACCGGCCATCCAGTCATACCACATGAACTCCTGCCCATCACGATTCGGGCGACGATCTGTTCCACCAGCAAGCAGATACTCGAGGTTGAACGCACAGGCCATCGCCCGTTCTGGAAGCACTTCGGACCACAGCTCGAAAATTGCGTTCATCACCTTCTCGTATGCACCAGCCACTGAGCCGGTCACAGCGACAGGTTCTGGCGCGTTTACCACGGTTCCCTCAGGGAGGTCTGCACTGATGACTCGGTACATTCCCGAATTAAGTGGGACATCGGGGAAGAACATCTTCGTTCCGGCGATCAGCGCGGAGAAAGACGTTCCGAACGTGGAGTTCAGGAAGTTCCCAACGTATTCATCAGAACCGGAGAGATCGTAGTGAACCTCGTCCCCATTGATAGTCATCTCGACATCGATCGTGACCAGCCCTTCTTCCTTATTGGGATCGGCATCGATGTGATCTTTCGTACGCCACGTGCCGTCCGGAAGCTCACTGATCCGCTCGCGCATTATTCGCTCGACGTACGACTTCGATTCATCGAAGGCAGCCTTGACTGTTTCAAGACCGTACTTTTCGACGAGTTCTAGAAGCCGCTCTTCGGCGATCCGAGTCGCTTCAGCCTGTGCCCGCATATCGCCAAGCCGATCCTCGGAGAGGCGCATATTGGTCGTCAATAAGTTAGCGACATCCGCTTGGAACTCACCACTGTCCCAGATTTTTAGCGGAGGGATCCGCATTCCCTCAGCAAAGTGGCTTTGCGCCTCGATATTGAACGACCCGGGTGCAGGTCCACCGACGTCTGCCCAGTGACCGTTCGACTGTGTGACGGCGATGAGCTCGTCTTCATAGAAGACGGGACGCATGATACGGACGTCGTTGATGTGTGTTCCGCCGGCGTACGGATCGTTGATAATGTAGACATCACCAGGATTGATATTCCCCTCGAAGTACTCCAGCGTCTCCTTACATGTGTAATGGAGCGTTCCGACGTGAACGGCAATGTCTTTGGACCCTTGCATCACCGTGTTCCCATCAGCATCGTTGATACAGTTGCTGAAGTCACGGTTGTAAATCACGAACGAGTAGCACGTTCGCTGGATCTGTTCGGCCATTCGATCGACGAGGTTCGTAAACGAACTCCGAAGAACCTCGAAGGTGACTGGATCGAGATCAACGTCGTTCTGTGGTTGTGACTGTGACATGGTTACACTGTGATGATGAGGTTGCCCGTCTCCTCAACTTCCGCCTTGGCGTTCGGTGGCACGACGGTCGTCGAATCCATCTGCTCGACGATCGCTGGACCCGAGAACGATGCTCCAGCACCGAGTTTCCCTCGGTTGTAAACGTCGGTCTCGACATATTCCCCAACCTCTTCGAAATAGGCTTCGCGAGTCCCCTTGTGAGCGTCATTGAGCCCTTCGGACTCAAGCTCGGGGAACGACGGTTTCTCGACGATCCCTCGTCCGGTCACGCGAAGACCGTAGAATTCGATCGACTGCTCCTCGTCGGAATAGGCGTATACGCGCTCGTGTTCTCTGTGGAATTTGTCTCGGATGGCATCCATACTCTCTATCGGTCGTGAACAAGGGACACTCAGCGAACGCCACTGGCCTGTGTAGCGCATTTTGAGTTCGTGATCCATTCGGGTTCGGTTCCTGTCGATCCCCTCCTCGTCGAGACGTTCTTCGATTTCAGCCTCCATCTCTGCAAAGGCGGTCTCGATGTCCTCGGTGACATCCTCGGTTGCGTCTGCGATGAACGTCCGGGAGAGGTCGTGTTCGACGTCGACGAGCAAACAACCCAGTGCAGAGTTGATGCCCGGATACGGTGGCACGATGACTTTCGGGATATTCATATTCCGAGCGACAGAGGCCGCGTGTAACGGCCCGGCACCACCGAACGCGACGAGAGCGAATTCCCGTGGATCATACCCCTTACTTGTCGAGACGAGACGGACTGCGTTACACATGTTCGCGATCGCAATCCGTTCGATAGCCGACGCTGCGTCCGTCAGACTCAAATCGAGCGGATCTGCGATGTCTCGGCTGATTACCTCTCTAGACGGCTTCGACGTTGCTTTCATGTCCCCTCCGAGGAAGTTGTCCGGATCAACCCAGCCGAGAACGACGTTTGCATCGGTCGTTGTCGGTTTATCCCCTCCCCGCATGTAACAGGCAGGGCCCGGATCAGCTCCCTGGCTTTTAGGACCAACACGAAGCGATCCACCTTCGTCGATCCAAGCCACGGAGCCACCACCGGAACCGATCGTCTCGATGTCAGTCGTCGGAAACATGATCGGATATCCGTACTCGACAGCCCACTCATCAGTCGTCTCGACATCGCCCTGGTAGGTGAGCGAAACGTCCGCGCTCGTCCCGCCCATGTCGAACCCGATCGCGTTCTCGAACCCACATTGCTCAGCGATATATTGGCCTGCGATCGCGCCTGCGGTCGGCCCCGAGTTGGCGATACGTGCAGCATAGTATGCGATGGCGTCCGTCGTCATGACACCGCCACCTGAATGCATTGCGAGGACATCGCCGTCGTATCCGCGTTCACTCAGTTGGGACGAAAGATCGACCAGGTACTCCTGGACGACTGGAACGAGTGCTGCATTGATCACAGTGGTACTCGTTCGCTCGTGCTCGAACATTTCAGGCAGAATCTCGTGGGACGTACACACGAAGGCGTCCGGATGCTCCTCGGCGACAATCTCCTCGAGTCGCCTCTCGTGGTCGCCGTTAGCATAGGCGTTGATCAGCGAAATGGCGATCGTGTCGATTCCACGTCTTTTGAAGATACGAACCACCTCTCGCGCCTCTTCCTCATCGAGTGGTTCGACGACAGTCCCGTTGTAATCGATCCGTTCAGATACCTCAAGCCGATCTCGTCGCTTGACATACGGATCAGCTACGTCTTCGTAGGTGTCCCAGATATCCTCTTTCGTTCCATCTCGGATCTCAAGAACGTCTCGGAACCCCTCGGTTGTGATCAAGCCAACTCGTGGCAGTTCTCGCTCGATTAATGCGTTCATCCCAACAGTCGATCCGTGGGAAAAGAAATCGAGCGCGCTGACGTCCAGTTCGGATTTCGTCAAGCCGTTTATCACACCCTCCGCTGGATTGGCTGGTGTCGATGGTGTTTTTTCGATTTCGATGTCTCCTGTTTCCTCATCGAAGACGATCACATCTGTAAACGTGCCACCAATGTCCACGCCAGAGCGTTTCATGTTACCATCACACCAGCATAGTGTAGAACAGAGTATATTAATCTTCCGGGGAATGCAGTTCTAGTTTAAGAAGCGGCTCCAATACGGGACGAGATCCAACACAGTGTTAGATATCAGAACTAGATCCTTATCGACTCTGTCTGATTATACACTGGGATACACATACGTCATCTATGAATTGAACTGTGATAAATTATAGTAACCTGACTAATTTCGCCAGACGAAAAAACCACAAGTATGGATGTTGTGTATGATCTATAATCGGAACTAAACCGAATGACACACCGATACAGGATCAGCGGTGCTCGCTCACAGTACGCTCCGAACCGCGCTCCCGTCGTACGACCGGGTGTGCGCTGACGGTCGATGGCTACTATAGCCGACGGTGGTTGGACAGCGCCAGCCCATACTGCGGAGTGAATATGTCGCTCACACTCCACTCAGAGATGGAAGCCTAAAATCGGTACTTCCCGAGCGTCGCTTCGTGAGCTGTGCTGAGTCTCGGATGACCGGAGTGAACGCTGGTGTGGTAGCTGAGTGTAGGAGAAACAGAGTCCACAGATGGAGAGAACCGAACTGAGAAAGCTAAGATACGCCGTTTTAGACGAATGCTGTTGCTCGTCAGGTGCCTGCCCAAGGCCGCGAGCTGGCGTCAGCCCGCGGCCGATGCATACGTTTCTGGCACACCGACGCCGTTCATCTTGATCTCCCAACGCCGTTCTAGCTCTTCTTCCAATGCATGTCTAATCCAGTCAGAGAAGGTCTTGAACGTGAATTCCTGGGGGAGGTCGCGCCCGCCCCGACGCGGGCGGGCGACGACCGCCCACCGAAGCACGAGCCAGAGGTTCTCCAGCAAGAACCCGACCAAGACGAATGCAAAGCGGACGACTGGATCTTGTGTCGTCGTTATCACTCGTGCTTGGCGAAACACCCGGTAGCTTGTTTCAATCGCTGACCGTTTCCGGTACAGCTGCTCGACCTGCTTGGGCGTGCGATCTGCCAGATCGCACGCCACATACCCTCGCACAACCTCCCCGCC
>NZ_JBGUAZ010000014.1 GCF_041821085.1 Natrinema sp. HArc-T2
AACTTCGACGAGCTAGTGATCGTTGATTCAGGAACAACGAACTCAGATGAATGAGGGGCATTAGTATTTACCAAGAGATCACCTAACAGTATCCTGTATGGAGGCACTGGAAGTGAATGTCTAAAGAGTACAACGAGAGTTTCACGGGTCACCTGACCCGTGGGTGAATCGCGTACACTCGACTAATGTTCAGTTTCTTCGATGTACCGACGAACCACATCTTCAGACACTGCTCCAGTTGTGCCGGCGTAGTATCCGCCCTTCCACAGACCGCTCCCCCAGAAGTACCGCTGTTTGATTTCGGGGTGACGCTTGAGAATCGTTCGACCTGAGCAGCGCTTGAATTGCTTGGCAATCTCGCCAGGACTCCATTCCGGGTCTGCCTCTACGAATAGGTGAACGTGGTCGGTGGCTATCTCCATCGACACAATCTCGTGGCCGAACCGTTCGGCAGTTCCCCGAAACAACTCTGCAAGTTCGTCACGAATCAACTCCAACATCCCGTGTCGGTACTTCCGACACCACACGAAATCATACTTACACAAACTAATCGAATGTGCATGACTCCTGTACTCTCCCATCCTAATCCCTGCTTTTATTACACTTGTTTCGATAGGCAAACTATGGGTATCGAACCAGTCACCAAGACCGCACGCACCCGACTCTGCATAGAGTCTGGTGAGCGGTCGTGGCTCAAAGATGCCCGCTTCACCGCACGAGACATATCCAACGATACGCTCCGCCTCAAACAACAAGGCTACAGCAAGACTGAGATTCAACGAGAAGTTGACCGCGAAGATTTCCTTCGGAACAACAAGTGTGCGGTCGTCGGGAAATCCCTGCAAGCGTGGGACTCCTACAAAGAACTCCTCAACTGGTGGGACGACCAAGACGACACCAACGTTGGCAAACCGTCGCCACCTGCTACAGACAAGAAAGGAGCCTACCCACTCGTTATGGCGCATACTGAAGGCTATCGCCTCACTTACAACGATGAGGACGACCGCGTAGCGGTCCGTGTAAGTCCGAAGCCGTACAAGAAGGTGAAAGGACACCTTCGAGGACGACCCGAAGACCTCGCCCTCATCGAGTCGGCTTTGACTGAGGATGAGTGGTCATTGGGACAGGCTGAACTTCTGTACCGAGATGGCGTGTATTACCTACACGTCACGGTCAAAACAGAAGTCGAAGTGCCTGAACCTGAAGACGCCGACACGCTCGTCGGAGTGGATATTAACGAGCGAAACATCGCACTCACCGCTCTTAACCGTGAGACGATGGACACGCTCGGAACACTCGTGCTTGATTACGGCTCTGTGAAAGCCGAACGCCAACGCTACCACACCATCACAAAACGCTGTCAAGAACACGGCCAACACTCCATCCACAACCAACTCGGAGAGAAAGAAGAACGCTACACGGAGTGGGTTCTTCACCGAATGTCCCGAGCAGTGGTGGAGTTCGCTCAACAGTTCTCGAACCCGGTCATCGTGTTCGAGGACTTGAGCGGGATTCGAGACGTCATCAAGTAGGGCACGTACATGAATCGCCGTCTGCACAAACTACCGTTCCACAAGTTCGAGCAACAGATTCGATACAAAGCGACGTGGAATCAGATTCCGTGTGAGACGGTTGAGTCGCCGTACAATTCGAAGTCGTGTTCGTGCTGTGGGCACCGTGGCTACCGTCAGGGTCGGCGGTTCTGTTGCACGAATGACTCGTGTGAGGTTCAGCAAGACCACGCTGACCGGAATGCAAGTGTGAATGTGGCATGGCGAGCGTGGGCGAAACACGCTGACGTAGATGTTGAATCAATTAATTACCGGACTCGCAAAACCCAACCGTGTGTTCAGAAGGTGAGCCTGTCTGGGTCGGGGCGCTCTGTAAACCGCCCATCCGACGGTTGTCGATCGGCCTCGTGAACTCAATTACACACGATCGATCGAGCACGCTCAACACCAAATGTCTCAGGAGAAATTACAGTGTTTGAAAGTGAAAGCTAAGTCAGATACAGTTGAATACTCAACGTCAGCAGCGAGCGCAGTGTCGCTTCTCGCTCCACAAAATCCAAGTCAATCTGGCCGACGATACCGCTGGAGCACGCGTTTTCGGGTATGAATACTCAGCAAACGCGATAGCTCATCACCCAACCCTGATCTGAATACTGTCGTTGGGAAGTGACAGCTGATTAATCACTAATCGATTCCAACCTCTCATCCACTCGAGCGCTGACGACTTGCTCTCGAGAACTGGTTTGAACCCTTCCAAGGCGACGATCAAAACCGCAAGCCGGCGGCAGTGATTACATATCAACCTTCCGTTTAAACCAGGTGCCGTCCGTTTCTCCAGTTGCATGAACGGGGAAGCCGACACTCACAACAGTATTGAACCACCCGAGATCACTGTCGACTCGATCCATCAACTCGACGATCCACGGTTTACGAGGGAGAACGTGGCGATCGTGACCGGCGCGGCTTCGGGGATCGGTCGTGCGACGGCGCTCGTCTTGGCGGCAAACGGCTTGACGACGATCGCGACCGACGTCGACGAAGACGGTCTCCACGGGACAGCCGAAAAAGCGGACGATCTTGCGGTTGCGGGTGACCTCGAGACGGTCGCCTGTGACCTGACTGACGACGCCGAGATCGAGGCACTTGTCGAAACAGCTGCCGATGCGGGACAGCTTCGGTACGTCGCGAATATCGCCGGCATACAGCATATCTCACCACTCACGTCGTTCCCGATGGAGAAGTTCGACTTGCTCTACCGGGTGATGCTCCGTGCGCCGATGTATCTCACGAAACTGGCGCTCCCACACATCCGAGAGGCCGAGGACGGTATCGGTACGATCGCCAACATGGCGTCCGTCCACGGTCACTACGTGACTCGCGATAAGGTCGCTTACAATACGATGAAATTCGGCCTACGTGGGCTAACCAAGTCAACTGCAGCCGAGGGTGGGGGAGATATCCGTGCGTTCACGGTCAGTACGGGCTACGTTAAGACACCACTCGTATTGGATCAAATCGCGGATACGGCTGCAGAGCGCGGTATTTCCGAGCGAGCGGTCGTCGAGGACGTGATGCTTGGACAGGCACGGTCTTCCGAGATGATGGAACCGGTCGAGGCCGGCAACCTGTTCGCCTTCGGGCTCTCACGGCACGGCAAACACCTCAACGGCGACGACCTGCTGTGGGATGGCGGCTTCGTGAACACGTACGAGTGATATATCCATGGAACATACAATGTGGACCCAGCAGCGCGAATTGGAACACGGGAATCAGAGCCGCGAGTCGACCATCGAGGTGGCATCGACATGTTAGACGGCGAGATCGACGTCGAAGGAAGGACCTCGAAGCTGATGCTCGCAAGCGGTGTACTATGGACTGCCGTGCTTGGACTCGGGTTGGCCGGCCACTGGTTCGTCGCCTTGCTCGTCTCGGCGTTCCTCTTTCATCCGTGGTTCGTCATCGGCGCGAGTTCCAACGGGACGATTTCGACGAAGCTGCTCGTCTATCCCCTTGGACTCTGGACTGGACTCCAGCTGTCGGCGTTCGTCCTGACCGAGTACTACTCGAGCGCGTTCGCAGGCGGCTCCCCGGAGTTTCTGATCACCGGAATGCATCCGTCCTTCGCTGCCGTCTACTGGCTCTACTGGATCGGTGGATTCATGACGGTCACCCTCGCCTACGGGATTTACTTCCGGAAACACTTCCTGCCGGACGGGGAGTGGGACCGGTTCCTCGAGGAAGTCGAGCGGGTGAACGCAGAGAGCGAGACACGCGAGGCCGACGAGCCTGTGGAGGTGCGTAGCCAATGATCGACGTGCTCGTTCCCGGCTTCGTCGCGCTGTTTATCCTCTCAGTGTTCGCCGTCGGCCTCTACAGCAAGCGCCTAGTCGACTCCTCCGACGAGTTTTATGGCGCGACAAAGATGTTCGGTGCGGCGGTCATTACCCTGGCGAGTATGTCCGGGATCATGAGTGCCTTCGGATTCATTGGCGGTCCGGGGCTCGTCTACCAGATGGGGACGTCCTCGCTGTGGATGACCTTCGCCAGTGGCCTCGGGTTCGCGATGGCCTACTGGATCGTCGGCAAGCGCGTCCGCGGAATGGCCGATGTCGCCGACATTGGCACGCTCGGGGACATCGCCGACGAACGGTTCAACAGTGGTGCGATCCGGGGAATACTCGCATTGATTCTCTTTATCGCATGTTGGGCGTACCTCGCCTCGCAGGTCGCCGGCGGCGGCTACGTCCTCTCGGTGATCCTCGGTATCTCGATGGAGACTGCCGTCTGGCTCGTGTTCGGACTGATCATCGTCTACGTCGCCGTCGGTGGCATGGCATCAGCCCAGCTCGCCGGAGCGTACACAGGCGCGGTGATGCTCGTGGGCGTCGTCGGCGTCGTTGTCGGTTTCTTCCAGATCGCTGGCGGGATGGAGAACACGACCATGACCGTCGTCGAGGCCGGTGAACTCACCGGCGAAGACGTGACGAAGGCCTTTACCCCCCAGATGCTCGACGGCTGGGGGCTCGCTGAAGGCTCCGCACCGGGCCTGCTGTTGATCTGGCCGATCGTCTTCAGCATCGGGGTCATGGGCCAGCCCCAGGTCCTCCAGCGGATGTTCTCGATCGACGATCCGAAGGGACTGCGAACCGTCGGCCTCGTCAGCGGCGTCACCTATGCCGTGGGGAGCATCCTCTGGTTGCTCATCGGCTTAGTTGCGCTCTACTTGGTCGCCTCCGGAAGCATTGAACCACTTGCAGACCCTGACATGGCCGCCTTCGAGTTCGTCGAGCGGTTACACATCGTCCTGCAAATGATCATCTACGCGGGGCTGGTCGCCGCGATCATGTCCACCGCCGCGTTCTTCCTGTCGGTCGCCTCCGGTGCGATCGCCCGAGACTTCGTGCGGGCGATGGGCTGGGAGGTCTCCGAACGGCGGGAAACGTGGCTGGGACGGACTGCAGTCCTCGTCGTCGGCGTCGGCTCGGTGATCTTCGGACTGTACGGCGGTCACCTCGTCGCGATCCTCGGCACCTTCGGCTGGGGGACGTTTGTCAGTGGGACGATCCCTGCTGTGGTCGTCGGCCTGCTCTGGAAGGATGCAAGCCGAGAGGGCGTCACTGCTGGACTTGCCGCTGCACTCCTGCTTAACGTCACGCTGCTGGCTGCGACACAACTTGGGTATACGTTCCCGATCGGGATGGACTTTTACTTCATCGCGATCTCCGTGTCGATCTCCGTAACGATCTTCGTCTCGTATCTGACCGACGGAGCCAGCGGCGAGAACGTTCCAGACCACGTCAAACCCATCTTCAAACTCTAACGGAGGTGAGAGATATGGAACTCTGGCTCGTTGGCTTCGTCGCGATGATGGTGATCAACCTGATCGTTCTCTTCCTGAAAATATAGACGGTTCTGCCCACAGCAGATCCCATCGCTCCTCAATCTCTGTGCAAAAGTCCGATTCTGGTACGACTATCCGCATACCGAGACCTGAAGAACGTTTCACGCAGCCGTAGCGAAACGTACGCTAACTTACGGAGCAACTATTAATCTGGGGCCGCAAAAATAGATAGAGGTGTAGATCGAATTGATACATATATTGACCACTTGTTGCTGTTAGACAAAGTTGAGATGCGCATCAAATTTCGGATAGAATTCATCCCCCATCTGTCTTTAGCTAAGCCTCTACCCTCGGTTGTGTTGCGGTAGCGAGTCTCTCTTGGAGTATCGGTCGTTGTTGATGTATCTTCTGAGCGTCGTCAATCAACCGTTCCAGCAACGGTGGTGGAGAGTAGCCGAGGTGTTCGCCGAGTTCGTGAAGAATGAGCTGGGCGTGCGACCGGAAGGTCGCCGCCCAGCGTTCTGGTGGAAACACGAGCTCATCATCTGCCTGCTCGGTGACCAGATCCAACAGATCACGGCTGACCAGCAGTGACAGCAACGCCGCGTACAGCAGTATCTCAACGACATGCTTCTTGCTCGTGGTAAACTCGTCCAACGAGTATTGCGTCTTGAGTTCGCGGAATAACAACTCAACTTCCCATCTGCAGCGGTAGATCATCGCTAGATCTGCCGGTAAGAACTCTTCTCGTGGGAGATTCGTGATATACAGAATCTATGAAAATCCCGCAACTAAGCCCCTGGGCGTGAACATAGAGACAGGGGCTGGTTGAGACCGCACTACCATCAGTGCGTCAAGCACGTCATTACAGAATGGTCCAAACCGTGACAAGAAGACAAGTCTTGTGCCATCGAGCACGCATACGAGGTTTTCCTGTTCACGCCACAGCCCTAGCGGAAACGTTACTCATGTTCTTAGGAATTGACCTCCACGACCACGAAGCACAAGTTGCCGTCGTGGACGACGACGGCAACTTGGAAACGGAGATTCGCTTGCCAACCAACCGACTTGACGACTTGGCCGAAGAATACGCCGGGAGCGAAGCAGTCATCGAAGCTTCGAGTAACTACCGTGCCGCCTATGAGATGCTCGACGAGCATCTCGATGTTACCGTAGCGAATCCGGAGAAGAACCGGCTTATCGCCGAGGCTCCAGCCAAGACGGACCGTCTGGATGCGAAGCGTCTCGCTCACCTGCTTCATGCAGGAATGGTAGCTGAGAGTTACGTGCCCGAGGACGAGATCCGCGAACTGCGGGATCTCGTCCGCACACGTAAGTCGCTTGTCGAAGAACGGACAGCAGAGAAAAACCGTGTCAGGGCCGTTCTCAAACGCACTAATAACACCTATGATAGCGAGCTGTTCGGTCCGACGGGACGAGAGTTCCTGACGGAACTCTCTTTAAGTAGTCCTGATCGAACGATTATTGAGGCTCATTTGGCCGTAATCGACGAGTTGAATACGCAGATTGAGGTGATGGAAGAGAAGATCGAACGTCGAGTGTTGGAATCGCCAGCAGCACAACTGCTGCTGACGATTCCGGGCGTTGGACAGACCACAGCCGCAGTGATCGTGGCGGAGTTGGGTGAGATTGAGCGATTCGACACCCACAAGGAGGTGGTGAGCTACGCTGGGTTGGATCCAGTAGTGCATCAGTCGGGTGAGACAGAGATTCATGGAAGCATCAGTAAGAAGGGCCCAGGCGCGTTGCGCTGGGCCCTGGTGCAAGCGGCGCGGATAGCAGTCCGGTGTGAAGATTACTTCGGGAATTTCTATACACGATTGAAGCGAAGGAAGAACGATCAAATTGCGATCGTAGCGACAGCTCGGAAGATGTTGGTATCTGCCTTCCATATGCTGGAACGAAATGAACCGTTTGATCCACCTGAGGTGAGTGCGTAAGAAGTGAAACGGCCACAGTTGGTGAACGCCTCGCCGCACAGCCACAGCTACCGCAAAAGATGTCTCCCGCCTGCCGCCTGTATACTCTGCTACATTCAACTGCTGTCTGGTGATTTTGTGGTTGCTTACGGGTGAGTTCTACTCACCCAAACATTTATTGACATAACGGTGGGGAGATGCACCTGCGGGATTTTCATACGAGATGGTAGTCGTCGGCGTCCTCGTTGCGGACGCCGACGACACGGAACGTCTTCGTGTCCCACGACTGCGTCCCTGCATACTCTCTGCGCTGGAATTCTGCTTCGACCTCAACATCGATATACTGCCGATAGAGGTCATCAACCACGTCGTTGATCTTCTCACCCTTCAAGAGAATGGCGTCGCCACGCCATTCCCGTAATTCTCCGGTTATCTCCGGGTTCACGTTTGATTTGAGCCGACTCACGAAGTAGCCGTCATTCTCGTTGATCAGTGCGAAACGTCGGTACTTGAAGTACGTTTGATCGAACAGAACCAACCGGTCTTTGAGCCACGGACCCGTGTCAAACTCCGTGCTGTCGTGTGCTTTTTCGTCAGTGATGCTGAACCGGTCGATTGTCTGATCGGTGATGTTGTGGAGCAGGTGGAGCCGCGCTCCACCCTGCTCCCCTTTCCGTGGTTCGTACGCATCAACGAGAAACCGATGTAACCGCAAGATCGTCCCGTCAGCGACCATCACGTCACGGAATCGTTCGAAATCTGCATCGACTGTGTCCGGGACAGCGACCTCGTCGAGCGCGACCTCGACGAGGTCGTGGAGATACTCCGCGAGCGAGGGAGTCAGCCGCTGATAGAATCCGCCAGGAGAGATCGGATCATCCGCTGTGGAGTTGTAGCTCCGTCTGAATCCAGTGAGTGTTCGGCTTTCGCCTGCGGCGAAGCCGAACACGAACGCCCAGATGAGGGCAGGAATCTGGAGTTTGCGGTCGCGTTCGACCACGCCGAGGAACTCGGCGTGCTCTTCGAGGAACTCAGAGGGAAACAGTGTAGTGAGCCGACGCATAATCCGAGATGAGGAGGCTTTGGTGTGCACAGCCGTTGCCTCCTCACTCTTCTCGAAAAGTAGCCTCGATAAGCCACCGCTGTCACGCGATTCGTCTCCTAACTAAAGACGGATGTTACGACGTTTAACCGCGTCGTCAAGCGGACGTCCGAGGAAGCGACTGCGTGGGCGCCTGTAGGCCTGTCACCGAACAGTGTATGAGAACTGTGCAGCGCTGTATCCCCCTCCTTCTCTCGCCTTCCCCTTTGGTCGGCGCTCGCTGAGGAAAGGGCTTAGCGCCTCAGTTCATCTAAATTTTGTTGATACTATCTTCAAGCAGGGACTCAAGGTTTCGAATTCGGTCTTTGAGAAATTCAACATCGCTTTCCGTTTCGCTGTCCGGTTGTGATTGGACTGCTTGAGAGATGATATCATTAAATGCCTCTTCCATATCTTGGATTTCCATCGCCATCTGTATCCCATCACGAACAAACTCACTACGCGTTTGCCCCTCTTGTTCAGCGACGGAGTCTGCACCCTCGATCAATGCGCGTGGGACGCGAACCGTGATTTTCTTCGTTTCTTGAAGACTATAATCGGTCGAAATATCGGAGTCTAAAAAACGAGATCCACTCAGGAGAACTGCAACTTGATAATGACTTGAACACAGAACGATTGTTGAACTATCACCTGACGACGATTCAAATGAGTATTTCGAGAGTGAGTCTGTTGATCCACAGATCTCACACTCGTTTTTAGACTCTAGATCAGTGTCCTGAATAGAACGGCTTGTAGTGGATGGTCGGTTGGGTGACATATGTGCTGTCCAAGTCTCGTTACTCCCACTATCATACTCTAACCTAATAGTATTAGTTCTTCCTACTACTCAATTTTATAACAGAGTTTTGATTGAGCAGTCCCTCTCAACCCATGTGGATGATCCCGAGCAGAAGCGCTCGATCAAACATCGTTGGTCACCTCGCTGACGACGTCGATGATCTCTTGGGCGGTCGAACTGATCCGCTCGAGACGGTCGAGAATCGTCCCCGGCTCGTCTCCGTGTTCCGATACGCCAGCGTAGGTGTTCGACTCTCTCGTGTCCAGTTGGTGATTCGAGGCATGATTACTTAGAAATGGACATCTGCCGGCACGATCCAGCATGTCTCGCGCTCGTCAGTGTCCTCGAGGAGGCGATCGAGGTGTCTGCGATGGCGGATCCCAGTTGCGTGTTGATCATACATAGGGTGTCATAGAACTCATGTCACGGTGTTTATTCCATGGTCTCATAACCGAATCAGCCGTGAGAAACTGCTTGCTTATTGAACGGCAGGCGGTAAACAAGCATCCGCGAGCGAAGCGAGCGGTTCGCCGCCGGAGCGGGTTTTCACCTCGCGACGGCGGTCTTTTGGCATCAACGGGTTTTGCCGGGGTTCGACCGAGTGAGCAACGCGAACGAGGGAGGACCCCGGTAAAAGAGGTTGCTGAACTGAGCGATTCCTGTTTAGTGTGGGAAGTCTTCTATGACATTCTCTGTTCTCAACTATGATAGTAGTGATGCGCTATTGGTCATGGTACTGTAATCCGCCTAAGGGGAGTAACAGGGTTTCAATACCTAGAGTATGATACCCTGGGTGGGTGATACTGGCAATGGAATATATCGCAAATGAATACCTAAGGCCGCGGCTTTCACTAGATATAATTGACATGTATGAGAGATCCTTGTCTGGTGTGATCAACAGATCAATGTTGAATAAGTCATACAGAGGTGGTAAAAATGGGTTTGATCGCCGAATTTAGCATCGTTTCACCACTAATGGAAGCAGCCGAAGCAGTCCCTGAGATGGTTGTTTACACAGAAGACCTGCATATGACGCAGACAGGGGATGCAAAACACGTTTTCTGGGCATCTGGGGGTGATTTTGAGTCTTTTGAATCGGCTCTTGAGGGAGATCCGACCACCAAAGAGTATGCTAGTCTCACAGAGCTCGACGACCGACGCTTATATCGTGTGACGTATCCCAAAGACGCTGTACAGGAATTACTCTATCCAAAAGCGGCTGAGCATGATATAGTATATCTCGATGTCAGAACCACACACAAGGAGTCTCGCTTCCGTGCTCGTGTTCCCACTCTAGAGGCACTCAAAGAGTATCGTAAAGCCTGCCAAGAAGAAGATATTCCGTTCCATCTTCACCGCCTTTACCGGGAAGAATCTGATAATCCTGCTGAACAGTTCGGATTAACCACTGCTCAGTATAACGGCCTTGTTCGAGCACACGATCAAGGCTACTTCAAACAGCCGCGCTGCATAACGCTTGAAGAACTTGCCGAGGAAGCGGATGTTACCTCGTCTGCACTCGGCAGACGGATGCGGCGAGCACTAGATACACTGATCGAACAAACGCTCCGCACAGAGACTAACGGCCTCAATGATCAGTCGTAGCCAGACAGGGTGCCATATAAAGACGTAGATGATGACTAGTGAAACTCACCAGTGTATAGCGTGTACTACTGAGTAAGATGTCTTCCACCATTGACCCCGTTGCGTATACAGAGAATGAGAATGGATCTGTAACCCAAGCCATCATAGCTGCTATCGCAGAAGAATCCGGTTGTGATCCGATAGAGTTAGAGCCTCTCTATGAGTACATCGATCCCGACGCTCTAAACACTATTTTCAATTCTCGCTCAGAGGCCGATACAGATCACACTGAAACCTATTTGGAGTTTACCTACAATGCGTACCGTGTAGCAGTGACTGCTGATTCCATTCATGTTTCACAACTTGACGAATGAATCACCAATATAGCTGAATAGAGTTGCCAACATACAATCATATAAATGACATATCCGAACACACTTGATAATCTCGAATCACTTCGATCCGCTCTGCGGGAAGTTTTAGACGAAGCACACTCCAACGGTGTCGAGATCGAAGGTAGTGTGACGATTCGAGCAACAGGTGATCAGAATCCAGACTGGGAAGTCCAAATTTGGGAGATCGAAGAATAGCATATTAGAGATTTTCCTGCATTCCAGGGGTCGAATTGCCCATTCTACTCGAACTATATGGTCCAAGTGTATCTCTGCGACTAATAGTATTTCTCTTTTACACAAAGTTCCACATTCGCTTGGTTTCAATCCGCCGACGTTACAACAGAGCCCGACCTCGGCATCGACCTGCCGCGGCCCGGCCTCGCCGACGAGCTGCCAGGCTTCACCCTGTTCAGCAAAGCCCTACCACACGGAACTCACCAACTGAGAATCGAATCTCGAGATCAGTATCAGTCTATATTCCCGTCGAGTCCACAAGTCGCTCGAGGGCTTCGGCGTCGATCATCCGCTGTAGTTGGTACTCGCTTTCTTCACTCGGTTCAGATTGCATTGGAACGTTTCCATTGTGGTCTTCAAGGCCCGTTCAAAGAGTTCTTCGTCTTCGCCGGACGAACTATGGTACTTTCCCACATACCCTCATGTATGGCGCTGTATGACCTGCGAAAGCACCACTATCCGCGCTCGGACATCGTCATCGAGTGTCCGATGTGCTGCGGGACGTTCCCCATCGAACTGTTCATCCTGAACGGGGAGTGCGCACTGTGTGAATACCCGTTCATTATCCAGATGCGTGGCGTGGTAGAGATTGATCCAGGTGATACCGTTGAACTCCAGTCCGGCCAGTTCAAGGGAAAGCACGCCGAGGTGTCGACGGTTGACCGGACGCGGGACGAGATTGAGGTGGTCTCTCCCGAGCCGGATTCCCAGACGGTCTACAAGTTCAGCCATGACGACGTTCGTCTTGTCCACGACCACGAGCAGGACCAAGACTGGGATGCGAAACCCAATGTGGGTGATGAACCAGACCGGGATACGGTGCCGGAAGCGTCAGTGGACTGGCTACAAGCCGACAAGGAGTGGACTGTGGAACTGGTGGACGGACCGTTCGCTGGTGAGACGGCGGTGGTTCGGGAAGTTGACTGGGCCGCCGAGACGATGCAGGTGGCGGTCGGTGACGGAAGGCTTCTGGTGACGGTACCGTTTAGGGACGTACTGGAGTCGCCGAAGGGGGAGTACTTTCACTCGGACATACTGGATAAATAGGCATTTTTGAAGAAATGGTGGAACAATGGCGAACCTCGCAGCATACACAGGGAAGAGTCGGCAGAACATCAATACCCGCTGCCGATGCTTGCTGATTTCAGTCTTGTATAGGGGGTCATTCTATGACTCCCTCATCTTGTACGCAAAACCGGGCCCAAAGAACGATCTGGGCTATACGGAATCACACCAAGGGAAAAGCTGATCGCCCTCGAACTCCGCGACCGACACGCTCTTGCACGTGATTGGGTCGGGGACGGTGAATGCTTGCATCTCATCCCCGTAGCTCGGGTGAGAGGCTGCGCTCAGGTCCTGCTTGGGTGGCCCAAGTACCGTACTCTCGGCCCCGGACTCGCCGAGCTCGCCGAGCACCCCGAGACAGCCGGCGAGTCCGCTGATGGCTCCAACTGCTCCGGTCGACCGGAAAAACGTCCTGCGGTTCATATTCGACAGCTACGGCCTCGAATGTTCACCGTGTCTGACTCAACCCTCATAATGCAAGTTTCTTTGATAAAATTATTAGAACGTGATAACTTCGTACCCGTCGTCGACGAGCGATCTAATACTAGGATGGCCATCGTGGTCGTCTAAACGGACCACACCGGCGTCGTTCACCGCATCGTCGACCCCAAACGCCCCGGTGCAGTAATCACAGACTGCTGCATCGTCTTGGACAGATTGATAGAGTTCGTGATAATCACTCTCTTCGTCTTCGAGCTCAGGAATCCACTGCGTCCCGGCACCATCGAAGATTAGTTCCACTTCGTCGTCATTGTTCTCAGCAAATTCTTTGGCTGTTTCGAGGCCATTTACCAGACGACCGAGATTAGCGTGTCCTTCAGTACCTGCGAGGATTATGACTGCTGTTTTCGACATTGCAGTCTCTGGTAGAGGCCGGCAACATATAGCCCACATGCGGGTGTGCAAACTAAATGCTCCTTCGGCGATCAATTATATGTCTTAGGAGAATTGTCCCCCTATACGTACGGATGGTTTCAACTGAAAAATAGGCGCTAAGTGCCAAAATTGAGTTTTAACGGCGTCTGACGTAAGCGAGTCGGATGAACATTTCACTGGACACTATAACCTTATTTCAGCATTTAAAAACCTATATCAAAGGAAATGTCGGCAACTAATTATACGTCGTTCAATTCGCGGGACGACTGTCTCTGCCACGGGAGAACTGTCCGGCAAACGCCCGTTGGACGACCTCGGAGAGTGCGGGATGGATATGAACTGATTCACGAATGTCTTGTACCGTCCCCGTCCCTGCTTTCATCGCCACAACGACTTCTTGAATGAGGTCGGCGGCGTCCGGCCCGATGATATGGCAGCCGAGGATCTCTCCATCTAGATCGATGATGACCTTCACGAAGCCGTCGGCGTTCATGGCGCTTCCTCGAGCCGTCTGGTCGTACTGGTACGTTCGCGTCGCATACTCCCGACCGGCGTCTTGAAGTTCTTCCTCGTGTGCGCCAACACCGGCCACTTCTGGGGAAGCAAATACTGCAAACGGCATCGCCGTGTAATCGACTGGCTGGAGGTCGTCGCCAAAGCAGTTCCGGGCGACGGCCTGGGCCTCGTGATTTGCGCTGTGTTTCAACAGGTACTCGCCGACGATGTCGCCAAGCGCCCACACACCCTCAGCGGTCGTCCGCAGGTACTCATCAGTCTCGATGAAGCCTTCGTTGTCTGTTTCGACGCCTGTCGCCTCGAGATCGAGCGTGTCTGTGTTCGGGGTGCGCCCGGCAGCGACGAGCAGCGTATCACCGGTCACGGTTACGGTATCGTCCTCGAGTATCCCGCTGTCCGCACCGTACTCGTATGGGTGTGTTTCGACGGTCACCGTTCCATCGGTCTCCGAGACGGCGGTGGCCGCATAGCCGGTGTGGACCGAGAATCGGTCGGCGTATCGCTCGGTGAACGCGTCGGCCACCTCCTCGTCGGCCTCCGGAAGCAGATTCGGTCGGCGGCCGATGATGGTCACGTCGCTCCCGAACGTTCCGAAGAAATGGCCGAGTTCGGCCGCGATGTATCCGCCACCGACGATGACGAGGTGGTCCGGCGGCGTCTCCAACTGGAGCGCTTCGGTACTGGTCAGGTACCCGACCTCGTCGATGCCGTCGATATCCGGGATCGATGGCCGTGTTCCGGCAGCGATCAGGACAGTCTCGGCCCGAATACGGGCACCTTCGTCGGCACCGCTGACGATTTCGACTGTCCGTTCGTCGACGAACTGCCCTTCGCCCTCGTACAGTTCGTGCTTCGGTGAGGAACGCAACCCACGACGAATCGACTCGGAATCAGCCTCGACATCCTCGCTGACTTCACGGACAATCTCTGGGAACCCGACATCGCGCACCTCCGCATCGATATGAAACTCGTCGGCTCGTGCGACTGTCTCCAGTACGTCCGCGTGATAGAGTAACATCTTCGAGGGAATGCATCCGCGGTTGAGACACGTCCCTCCAAGCGGTCCTTTCTCGACGACTGCGACTGACTGACCGCGATTCGCGGCTGCGTTTGCGACGTCGAGTCCGGACCCTGAACCAATCACCAGAAAATCGACTTCGTCCATGCTCGATTCCTCGACCCACACGCACAATAACTAAGTGCGGCTGTGTGTTTCCGTTGCCAACCCGCTCGAGCCATCATTGACGACGCTGCTCGAGGGCTGACAAGCGACGGGATGGTCATGCAGACGGGTTATGGATTGGGTGTGCGACTGAAGTGAACAACCGCACCGCGGCTTAGTAGCCGTCATGCGTCCAATAGATCATGGCAACCATACTTGCCGGTCTGGCCGGCGGCGTCGTCGCAACGATCGGTATGACTGTATTGATGATGGCGATGGGGGACGGCGGGCCGCCGCCGACGGCGGGGCTCGTCGCGAAGTTCGCCGGCGGTGATCCCGAAGACTACGCGATGCCTGGGATGGCACTGCATATAATCTACGGCGTCGTTTTCGCTGTCGGCGTCCCGCTCGTCGGCTTCGAACTTACCTCGATCGTTGTTGCTGCGGGCCTTGGCCTCGTCTACGGCATTGTCCTCATGGTCGGCGGGATGGCCTTCTGGATGCGGACGGTCATCGGAATCGATCCCGACAGAGACATGTTAACGATGTTTGGGACTGTTCACGTCGTCTACGGTGTTGTCCTAGGCGCATTCCTTGGGGACGGCATCGTCGCATAAGTAAGAACGTGAAAACAACCTGCTAACAATACCCATATCGACTCATCCCGAAGTGAGAACTGAACCACATGTCACGACTACCCCTGCTCGAACTGGACGACATTCCGGAGGAGTACCACCACTTGTTCACCGATGACTACCTCGGTGACCGCCATATCTTCCGCGCGTGGGCGCACAACCCCGAGGTGCTCGAGTCCACGCTGGAGTATCTGAACACTCTGTACGATCAGCTTGGAGACCGACGCAAGGAGCTGGTCATCCTCACTGTCGCTCGAGCCCGAGGTGCCCGCTACGAGTGGCACCAGCACGTCGACATCGCCCGCGACAAGGGCGTCACGGTCGAGGAGATGCGAGCGATCGGCGGCGATGATCTCTCCGGGTTCGACGACGCGGAGTTCGTGTTGCTCCAGTACGCTCGGGCCGTCGAATCCGGCACCGTCACCGACCAGGTCCACGAGGCGCTCTCGCGACAGTATTCGCCAGCAGAGATCGTCGCACTTGGTCTCCTCGTCGATTTCTACGTCGGACTGTGTAACTACGTCGCCGCTGTCGATCTCCCGTTCGAGGGCGGCGAGTTCGTCGGCTGGATCCCTGATGAGGAGTCGATCGCAGAACTGTTCGATAAATCGGCAGATAGCTCGTGACGACCACAGCGACACTACAACATGATACTTCAGACCGATAGATTCCCGCCGACCGTTTTCGACGACAGTAACGTCACCCGACCTGCCCTTCGATGACCAGAAACCGCACTGTCGTGATCAGCGGCTTCGTCGGTGTTCTCGGGATACTTGTCGGTTCCGCGGTGTCTGGTCTGGCCGGACTCGGACTCGTCGATGTCGTGCTACAGTCGCTTCCCGTACCGGCTGGGTTTCCGACCGAACAATTTTTCGCCCACTGGTGGGTGTTTCCGGCGTCGATTCTCTTCTCGCTGGTCGCACTCTCCTCGGGCGTCTCGGGCGCGTTATTTTTCAGCCCGTTCTTCATGCTGGTCGTGGGCCTTTCGCCCTCGCAAGCAATCGGTGCTGGCCTCCTGACCGAAGTGTTCGGCATGGGCAACGGATTGCTGAACTATGTTCGCCAGCGGACAGTCGACTATGCGACCGCGAAGTGGCTGCTCCTCGGTGCAGTGCCGGCCGTGGTAGTGGGGGCGTTTGCCGCCCATCACGTCCCGACGACGCTGCTGACCATCGCTTTCGGCGCCGGGTTGCTCCTTCTCGGGAGCTTTCTCGTCTACTACGACCCGCCCGAAAAGTGCGTTCCAGGTGAGGGCGAAGGGTCGTTCCTCAAAGAGAAGAACATCGGTCGTGGCGAGACCGTCATCGAGACGACCGACGGCAAGACGTTCAGGTATGACACCTGCTGGCGACCGCCCGGCCTTGGCCTCGCGACCGCCGGTGGGTTCATTACCGGCCTGATCAGCGCCGGACTCCCAGAGATCACGACGACGCAGTTGATCGTTCGGTGTCGACTCCCACCCAGGGTGGCGATCGCAACGAGTGTGTTCGTGCTCGCCATCGCTGCGATCGCCGGCGCTGCTGTTCACGCGCTCGCTGCCACACCGGTCTGGTACGTCGTTGCTTGGTCGATCCCTGGCGTGCTGATCGGCGGAACCGTCGGGACGCGGGTCGGCAAGTACGTCCCCAGCGAAATCATGGAACCGGCGCTCGGCGTCGTGTTCGCGCTCGTGGGCGTGATCGTGCTCGGTAGCGAACTGCTTGCGTGAATTGCCTCGGGGTCAAGTGGTTCGAGAGAGCGAGAGTGATCGGGGTTTGGTTTGAATACTCGTTTCGGAAGCGTTCGCTCGAGTCGCCGGATTCGAATAGCGTACCGGTGTAGCCAAGGTTCGGAAGTGACGCAGACCACTCAAGCTCTCTCGTCATCACGAGACGGCGAAGCCGTCTCGGACGACCTCGAGGCACTCGTCTTGTAGATTGGGGCCGTTCAAGTGATCTGCCGGAAATCGGCGTGTGTTTCGGATACACACTCACTACACCATTATACGCTCGATGGGCGTAGTTCTGTCATGAGTATGTCTGACAACGAGTTCGATTTAGCTGAACCGGAACTGCGGACAGAGGACCTGCTCGTTCTCGACGATCCGCACTTCGCTCCCGAAACCGCAGCCGTCGTAACAGGCGCCGCCTCGGGCATCGGACAGGCGACTGCGGTCGCCCTCGCAGCGAACGGTCTCACGATCGTCGGTGCCGACATTGACGAGGAAGGCCTCGAAGAGACGACGGAACTTGCCGAGCGTCTCGACATGCCGGGCAAGGTTCACTCGATTCCGACCGACCTCACCGACGACGCCGACGTCGAGACGATGATCGACGTCGCGGCCAAGGAGGGAGAACTCCGGTACGTCGCGAACATCGCGGGGATGCAACACATTGCATCGGTTTCAGAGTTCCCGATGGAGAAGTACGACTTGCTGCTGGACATCATGTTGCGGGCGCCGTTCCTGACAGCCAAGTACGCGATGCCCCACGTTCGTGCCACCAATGACGGCGTCGGCGCCATCGGAAACATGTCCTCAGTCCACGGGCACTATGCGACCCAGGACAAGCCCGCCTACATCACCGCGAAGCACGGGTTGCAGGGGCTCACTCGAGCCATCGCCGCCGAGGGCGAGGGAACGCTTCGGGGGTTCTCGGTCAGCGTCGGATACGTCCTCACGCCGCTCATGGTAAACCAGATCGAAGACACGGCCGAGGAACGCGGTATCTCCGAGCGAGAAGTCGTTGAGGACGTGATGCTCGGACAGGCTCGCACGAAGGAGATGATGACGCCGACTGAAGCGGCGAACCTCTTCGTGTTCGGGTTCTCTTGGCACGGCAAACACCTCAACGGGGGCGACATGCTCTGGGACGGCGGCTACACGACAACGTATGAGTGAGGGAGATCCGACACGCGTCGCCATCGCCTGTCAGGGTGGTGGTAGCCACACCGCATTCACTGCGGGTGTCCTACGGACGCTGCTCGAGGAGTGGGGCGACGAGTACGAACTCGTTGGGATCAGCGGTACGTCCAGTGGCGCGTTCAACGCTCTCGGGATGTGGTACGGGCTTGTCACTGGCGATGCCGACCGGGCGCGTGCGATCCTCGATGGGCTCTGGACTGATTTAGCAGCTGATCGAGGACAGGACCGCTGGATGAACTCCCTGGTGACCACTCTCTCGCGAATAGAGAGTGCCGGTTTTCCCCTCCCCTCAATCAGTCCATATCAGGTGCTCGGGCCGGAGGTCGGAAAACAGCGCATCAGAGAGGTGCTTGAACGACACATTGACTTCGATGTGATCCCGGACCTCTGTCAGAAGCAGGTACCTGAACTCGTGATTGGAACGGTCGACATCAATGCCGGTGTCTTCGAGACGTTCGTCAACGAAGAGGTCACCGTCGATGCCGTCCTCGCCTCGGCGGCCGTTCCGAACCTGTTCGAGGCCGTCGAGATCCACGGGCACCTCCACTGGGACGGCCTGTTCTCGCAGAATCCTCCGGTCAACGATCTGATGGGGCTCCCGCCGGATCGCAAACCAGAAGAGCTGTGGATCGTCCAGATCAATCCCCAGGAATTCGAGGGCGAACCCGACACGCTGGACGTCATCGCCGACCGGCGCAACGAACTGTCGGGGAACATCTCCCTCAACCAAGAGTTAGGATTTATCGAGCGAGTCAACGAGTGGATCGCAGACGGAAAACTCCCCGCCGACGAGTTTCAGCGGACGACGATCCGCCGCATCCATATGGGAACTCGGTTTCACTGCTCGACGAAGGTCGACCGTGATCCGGCGTTCCTCAATGAACTCCGATCTCTGGGCAATCAACGAGCCCGCGAGTTTCTGGACTCGAGACCAGGCTCGTGACGAGGACGGTCTCAAGCACTCGACCTCGAGCGTTCCGAACGTGACGCCGGCGTGCAACTCGCAATCGTCGTGTCGCGGTCCCGGTTCGTCAGTGACCACTCGACGCTGTCCTCCGCAGCAGAGACAGGCGCTCGGAACGTCCTGTTCGGCGAGAACGCTGCTGTGTGTCAGACACACACGACTGACGCTCGGTTATGAGTATTGCGCTCCAACCGACGTATATGCCAGATAGACACAAGAGGGTGGGCATCTCCCGGCGTTGTTTCTTCGGTGCGGTCGGCGGCGTTGGCCTCGCTGCGCTTGCTGGCTGTCTGGACGGTTCCTTCGCGCCTATCTCGGGCGATGACGGGAGTGCGATCACCAGCGCTCCGCCCACGGTCGACCGGTCGCTCCCCGAGGAGTACGCGACCGACGAACTCAACGAGGCGAGTCTCTCCGGCGGCCCGGGCAAGGACGGCATCCCCTCGATCGACGAGCCCGAGTTCGCCGCAGCCGACGATCCGCCCGCGAGGCTATCGGTCGACGATCCAGTCTTTGGCGTCGAACTGAACGGCGACGCGAAGGCGTACCCCCAGTACGTCCTCGTATGGCACGAGATCGTCAACGATGTCGTGGGTGACGAAGCCGTCGCGGTGACGTACTGTCCGCTGACCGGGACGACACAGGGGTTCTACCGCGGAGCGAGCGAGTTCGGCGTCTCCGGTCGCCTCGTCAACAGTAATCTCATCATGTACGACCGCGGGAGCGATACGTGGTGGTCGCAGGTGCTCGCGCGGGGGATCCGCGGCCCACACGAAGGAGCGTACCTGTCGGAGTTTCAGGTGACGTGGACAACGTGGGGACGGTGGCGCGAGCGACATCCGGAGACAGCCGTGTTGACCGAGAATACCGGCCACGTCCGGGATTACGGCGGCGATCCCTACGGGCAGTACAACCCCCGGACCGGCTACTACGACGACGAGAGTTTGCTGTTCGACCCGCTGGCGAGCGACGACCGGTTCACCCCGAAGAAAATCGTCGTCGGGGCCCGGAGTGCCGACGTGGCGCTGGCCGTTCCCAAGTCGACGCTCCGGGAGCGCGGGGTCGTCGTCGGCTCAGTGGGTAACGTTCCCTACGCGACCGCCTACGACGAGGAACTCGATACGGGCTACGTCTACCGCAACCCCGACGACCGGTCAGTCGAGTTCGACGGCAGTGCACTCACCGTCGACGGCGACGAGTACGAACCGGACGGGGTCCCGCTCGAACGCGTGATCGGAGTTGACGCGATGTGGTTCGCCTGGTACGGCTTCTACCCCTCGACGGAGGTCCACGGATGAGTTCCTGGACCCAGTTCGACCCGGCGCCGAGGCGGCGGATCGACGAGACGATCGCCGCGACGACACTCGTCGTCAGACGCCGCGATTCGCTGGCGGTCGCCATCTTCGTCGGGATCGGCTACCTCACGGCCTTCCTCTGGGCCATCGGCGACCTCGCGATGCGACCCAGTGCGGCCCCGAACCTGATCGTCGTCGACGACCCGCTGATCCGGATGTTCCAACGGATCGGCCCCGCGTCGTTCGAGGCCGTTGCGCTGCTCGACACCGGCGTCATCCGATTTCTGGTGTCGCCGATCGACATTACGATCGGGCTCGCGATAGCTGGCCTCGTCGGCCTCAACATCGGACTGACCTACCTCGCGGTCGTGCAACCAGCGGCCTGCGGGATCGGAACCGGCTCAGGGCTGCTCGCGTCGGTTCCGGCCCTGCTGTCCGGGACGGTCTGCTGTGGGCCCGTCGTCCTGATCGCACTCGGGATACAGGCGAGCGGCCTCCTGTTGACACTGTTCGCCTGGCTGTTACCGCTCGGAGAGGTTCTGCTGCTTGCCAGTCTGGTGTACGTCGCCGGGAGGATTGACATCGCGAACGCATCGAGCTGAGAGCGACAACAGATCGAAGCAGCGCTCGAGCCCGCGAATCCGACTCGTCCCCGACTCATACGGACTCCTGCGAGTCAGCACCAGCGGGTTCACGATCCGCCATGAGAGTGTGCCGGAAACAAGTGACAGGGGACCGTCTCAGTCGTAGGTATGGAAGTCAACCGCCTGCTCGAGCAACTCGTCCGGTATCCCCGGGACTTCCTCCGAGCGAACCGGGCCCTGTTCGTCGAGGATGTCGGAGTCCCGCGGGAAGTCCCGCAGCTGGAAGTGCACGTCGATTCCTGCTTTCGCGCCTTGTCCCATCCCGACTGGAAGCTGATTGTGGCCCGGCGTACAGTCGCCGACGGCGTAGACACTCTCGACGGAGGTTTGTCCGTGATCGCCGACCTCGATGGTCCCGTCGTCGTTGATCTCGCAGCCGAGTTCGCGGGCGAGGCCATTGTTGTATTCGGCACCGTACATAGCGAACCCTCCCTTGTACTCCCGGACAGTCCCATCCTCGAATTCGAGCGCTTTCAACCAGCCATCGTCGCCGTTCTGCACGCCTGTGACATCTTCGTGGATGACATCGATGGGGTGGTTCTCGAGCATGTCGTCCGTCTCGTCGCTCCACTCGGGGTCGTCGCCGCGGGTGAGCAGGTCGACCTCGTCGGTAAAATTCAGCATGATACCCGCGACGTGGGCCGCACTCTCTGAGTGGCCCATCACGTAGACTGATTTGTCGACGAACATGTGTGCGTCACAGTGCAGGCAGTAGTGGAGCCCGCGACCGGTCCGCGGTAGCGGCGGTTCCGGGCGGACGTCGTTGAACCCCGTTGCGAGGATCACGATCTCTGCTTCGTAGTCGTCATTGTTGCCCGACAGCCGGATCAGTCCCTCTTCTCTCTCTTCGCGAGAGCACGAGGAGACCATGTCCTGGTAGAAGTCACAGCCGTACTCCTCGAGTTGTTCCCGCCCGATACCGAGGAATTCAGCGCCGCTGGTTTCCTCGCGAACGCCCAGCAGGTTGTGGACTTCCTGCATCATCGCCGCCCGACCGCCGCCACGACTGACGACCGCCGTCCGATGCCCCAGTCGCGTGCTGTACAGCGCTGCCGTCATGCCTGCAGGCCCACCCCCGACGACGATCACCTCGTACTCGGTGGCCGTCTGCGACTCGCTCATTGTCGCGTCACCTCTCGAAACGCGGCCTCGAGGGCCTTGCTCAGCGTCGGATGCGCGTGGACAGTCTCAGCGACGTCGTCGACAGAGAGTCCGTGTCGCATCGCGAGGACTGCGTTGGTATTTCCGGCTCCTCTGCCAACGACGATGACGTCGAAATCAGCCATAGGTACAGTGCTGAACGATAGCTGTGGTAAAGAACCCCGTGCGCCGGTTCAGTTTGGTTGCACGACCGTGAGGCGGGTTGGGAACTAAAGCGCACACTCGAGCCGCATTTATACGCTTTCCCGCAAAGTTCGATCCGTGAGCACGTTCGTTGTCGCCGGCGGTGACGCCGCAGGGATGTCGGCAGCAAGCAAAGCGCGACGATCCGGACCTCGACGTCGTCGTGTTCGAACGAGGGCAGTGGGTTTCGTATGGAGCGTGTGGCCTCCCGTACTACATCAAAGGCGAGATACAGTCGCTCGACGACCTCGTCTCGGTCACGCCCGAGCAGTTCCGCGAACAGCGGGATATTGACCTCAGAACAGGCCACGACGTCATCGATATCGATCCGACGACGCGAACCGTGACGGCCCGCGCTGACGGTGAAGCGATTGTCCAGGAGTACGACCACTTGCTCGTGGCGACCGGCGCGACCGCAGTCACGCCGCAGATCGATGGAATCGACCGGACGGGCGTCTACACGCTCGGCTCGATGTCGGACGGGAAGGAACTCCGCGAGTACGTTAGCCGTGCTCGGAGCGACGGGGACCTCCAACAGCCCGATCGTGGCCCAGCGTGCCAATTCCTCGAAACATGCAATGGCCCTGTCGGCATCGTCGGTGGTGGATATATCGGCGTCGAGATGGCCGAAGCGTTGGCTGCGAACGATTTCGAGGTTCATCTCTTCCAGCGTGGTGATCGCGTGCTGAAACAGTTTAGCGAAGCCACGAGCGAGACCGTTCTCGCCCATCTCGAGGAACAAGACGTCGCAGTCTATCTCGACACGGAAGTCGAAGAACTCGCCGGCAACGAGGCGGTTGAGGCGGTCGTGACGACCGACGAGCGGGTCCCTGTCGAGATGGTGCTCGTTGGAACTGGTGTTCGTCCACGGACGACACTAGCCGAGACTGCTGGAATCGAACTCGGCGAGACGGGCGCGATCGCGACCGGCAGATATCGGGAGACGAACCTGCCGGATGTCTACGCAGCAGGCGACTGTGCGGAAGCTGAGCATGTTGTTACAGGTGAGCCGGTGTACGTCCCGCTTGCGTTGACTGCCAACCGACACGGTCGAGCGATCGGCCAGACGATCGCTGGCAACCCGACTGAAGGGGGTCGTGTCGCGGAGACGGCTGCGGTCAAAGCGTTCCACGTCGAGGCGGCTCGAACCGGGCTCCTCGACCACGAGGCTCGCGAGGCTGGCTTCGACCCGATAACAGAGACGATCGACGCGAAATCGCGTGCTGGCTACTACCCCGAGGGTGGAACAGTACGCGTGACGCTCACTGCCGACCGTCCATCCGGACGCGTGTTGGGAGGCAGTCTCGTCTCCGAGTACGGCGAAGGTGCTGTCCACCGAAGCCACGCGCTCGTTGGGGCAGTTACCGAAAGAATCACCGTCGACGAACTCTCCGACTACGACCTCGCGTATGCGCCCCCTTTCAATACTACCTGGGATCCTGTGTTGACCGCAGCGAAGGTACTCGAGGGCAACCGATAGTCCCCGGTTCGTCGCGCGCAGTCTCTGTCAGCCGTCACGTTCCGAAAACGCTTCCCAGAACACCTCTGGAAGCTCTTGATCGGGATTTTCTTCGAGATAGTCCTGTTTGGTCAGGTTCGCATCTTCAATAAGGGAAGCAGCCTCGCCAGCCCAGACGTAGAATCCAATCAGCGTCTCGCGACGCATACGCTCGAGATCAACCGAGTGATAGACGTTAACAACACCACCCGATTCCCGGTTTAGTTCCGATCGCCGGAGGAGCCCGAGTTCGACCAGCGTATTCAGATACCGAGTGACTGTACTTCGGTCGTATCCGAGCGTCTCGGCCACTTCGTTCGCCGACAGCGGGCCCTCTCCGATGACACACAGGCAGATGTCCAGCCCGGCTTTCGGGAGCCCGAAGGCCTGAAGCAGGACCTGCCTGACGTCCGGAGGCTTGACGCTCATTTCCAAGTCAGTCACGCGTTCCATCGGTTTGTCGTGACAAGACATCGGCGGATCGTCGCGACCGAGAACGAGGACGACGTTATCACAGTCGGGACACTCGAAAAGGTCGTACCGGCTGGATGATGGATCATACTGGATCTCTTGGGGTCCTTCGGGGTCAGTTGTCTCGTCATCAGACATTTGCTTCCAATGCCTCCATATAGCACATAGCTAGGTGGGGTCTCGTTAAATACTAACTCTTCTCATTCTCCCGGATTCGTTGTCTCTGGATCAACGATCACCACCTCGTCGAAGTC
>NZ_JBGUAZ010000015.1 GCF_041821085.1 Natrinema sp. HArc-T2
CCGGTTGTCGATTCTACGCTCAAAAACTACAGCAAGTCCTTGTCGCCCGAAGAATTATCTTAGCAAACGTGGTTTGTTTAACCAGCAGAATTTCCATAGGTGAATACAGAGCGCGTGTACAGCAGGCAGATCATTACGATTGTGCTCTGAGAGAATGTATATCTGAGCCGAAATTTCCTGCACAGGGCTCGCCCCCACCCGTATGAATCGACAGGAGTCAACTGGTTCAGGCTCGACTCAACGATTTCGTTCCTTTTGACACTCCTTCCCCTACTCCTTTAGTGGTTGTCGGTCGAATAGCATATCTATGGGTACGACATCCACAACTGGTACGGCGTCAACGTTCAATAGACCCAATAACTCTGTCGGGTACATAGCCATCGTGATGGCACTCATAACTGGGGTTTTACACCTCGTCGCTTCGACGAACGCGATTCAGTTCAGTCAGGTACTCGGCATTCTATTTGTGCTTAACGGCCTTGGTTTCCTTGCTGGTGCAGTGTTATATCTAACCAAATACTGGAAAAAAGAACTGTTTTTGGTGGCGGCACTGTATTCGCTTGTAACGATTCTAGCACTCTTCGCGGTGCAAGGGTGGGGTGTCGAGGCGTTCTACATGCAAGGGAGCATCAACCCGTTTGCAGTTATCACAAAGGCCGCAGAGGCGGTACTCGTTGTCTGTGCGATCTATTTGTACGCCGCCGAGTGAGGTGACAACGTCTGTTGATTTCCAGCGTTCGTTGCTTTTACCCACCTTCGTTGCTGAGTTCCCCGCTCGCTTTTGCTGATTATCGCGTTGTCTGTAGACACATTTATTCAATAGCTTGCCAGATGGATGCTCTATATTCAGCACTGTGGAACAATCTCAACTTTAAATAGTTTCTCTGGAAACCGCGTACACCTCTAGCTGTAATGACACAGCATCAGTCTGAGTCATCATCGTGGGCGAAGCGACATCGACGAGCATTAACGACACGACATTCTCACGAAGATGTTCTCACCGACCGAGAGTTCGAGTTGTTGCTCGAAGCTTGTTCGGAGTTACCCAGTCCCCGTGATTTCCAAGCGCGGTTCATCTGTTTGGTCGCAGGTCGGCTCGGACTCCGTGGGGGCGAGATTTCACATCTCAGTACCGACTGGTTTGACTGGGATCGGAAACTTCTCCAAATTCCACAGCACGAGCCGTGTGCTTGTGGGTACTGTCGTCGCCAAGCAGCTCAGGAAGCGAACCACTGTGACGACCTCACCGAGGACAAGGCAGTAGAGGCCCGGTGGCACCCAAAGACGGTCTCGTCCGCCCGGGCGATCCCGTTCGACCTGTCTTTGCGTCTCGAATTGTGTCTCGAACGCTTCGCCAATCGTTACGATTCATTTCCTCATTCGCGTTCGACGATCAATAGGCGGGTGAACGAAGCTGCGGAGACTGCCGATCTTCGGGGACGCGTCTACCCACACTGTTTGCGAGCAACCGCTGCGAGCTATCACGCCTATCAAGGAGTTGCGCCAGTTCCGCTTCAGGCCTTGATGGGATGGAGCGATCTCGCCACCGCCCAGAAATACATCCGAATTTCCGGAACAGCGACCGCAGATGCACTCCGGCAAGCGCATCACCGATAACTAACAGTCTACTCACGATTCATATAGCCTCTGCTGAATAGAGGGCGCGTCTACAGCACAACCACGTCGGTTGTCTCGGTATGAATCATGCAATAATCGTCGGCGGTCAAACTGTTCTGCTGAAAGTCACAATGAGTTACAATTTCAGCCAGTAATTCAACGCGTGGACGCCATCCAGAAGTCCCGGTTGTCCTTTTCACTCGCTTGGCAGACTCGCAATAATCGATTCGGTGAGAGCCGGCTCTAGTCCAGTGTCCCGGTATCCCGCTGCGAGATTAACGTCGACAGCCCAATACTGGCCGTCGCCATCTTTGACCAAGTCAACCCCGACACCCCGAAGGTCAAATCGTTCAACAAGTTCTCGGAGCGACGCTGCAAGTGCTGGCCTGATCTCTATCTGCCCGATGAATTGTTTCTCCCCGTAAAGCTTCGAGCTGACGCGCCGCCCCGCGACGTGTATTTCTGACCCGTCGTTGACGGCATAATACTTGTAATCGACTGGTTCCGTCGGAATCAGTTCCTGATAGAAATCTCCCTCGCCGTTGAGTTCGGGTTCGTCGTTCCAGATGTAGTAGCCTTTAGCGACGTACTCGCCATCGGGTTTCTCGAAAGAGACTTCAGGTGTGAGAAATCCCATCTCCGAAAGCGCTCGAAGACCGACAAGCCGTGAACTGAACAAAATCACCGCCTGCAAGTTGTTCCACAGCACTATCCCCGTCCGTCGAGCATGCCTGAGAGTTGGGAGTGCACTCGGGAGTGTCTTCTTGTTAACAATCAACGAGAGGTCGGCGATCTGTTCTGGTGAGAGGGGTGATTGGGGATGGAAGAATCGAACCTGAAAGCCTGCACTCCGAAGACGCTCGGCTACGTCGCTGAACACCGGCTTGTGCTTTTGACACAGGATACCGATGCCGTGATTACGTTCCATACGGCTCTACAGTGGTGTTCAAGCGCGAATTTGAATAGCATTCGGGTGTGTAGCGATTTCAGTAACAGACATCATGAATGGGGGGATGGCCCAACAGGTGTGAACACACTGGCCAGTCCTATCCACTCAATACGGCGGGCGAATTTATGCGTGCAGGCTGTGTACCATTTCCTGTATGCCTGAAGAAGTCCTGTTCAAATCAGAGAACGACCAGAGCCGAGAAGAGATTGCATCGTACCTTCGGAAAGTCGCGGACAATCTCGACAGCGGCAACGCTATCACCCTGAAAGCAGGCTCTGAATCTGTAACGCTGAATCCCCCTGCCCGACCGACCTTCGAAGTCAAAGCTGAACGCGAAGGCCCGGCTGGCAATATGACTGAACGAAGTATCGAGTTTGAACTCGAATGGGACGAGAACGACGGTGAGGAGGGTGACGGAAGTGGTCAGTTAGAAATTGAGTAGTCACTCCGCGCGCACGCTGAGCAGGTGATTCAGGGGAACAGGTCTGGAACAAATGTAGCCTCTGTGCTGATTTCACCCTCCGAGTCGGTCACGCGCTTTCTGATAGAAATCGGGAAGGTAATTCAGCGAGTGCTGAATAGAACGCGCGAATGTCGCACGGTACTCCACAGAAATTGTGACGGGCCGAATCGCTTAGTACAGAGGAAGGGAAGGGGTTACCATTGAATCGGTCGCCATCAGTCCTCTATCATAACCGCAAACTGGAACTTCTCGAATGGCCGAATTACCTCGATGAACTCGCCGGGATCAACCGGTTTTCGAGGATTCCATCTTCGTTAGCATCTTCATTGAGATCACGAGATTCGATGAAGTTTTCACTCATTCCAGACAGAACGATCACTGGAACATGAGGGCGCGTCTTGTATCGTTCGCGTCGGTGCGCACTTGCAAGGTGGGATTGTATTCCATCGAACGTCAACCATCTACCCATGAGCGACCGCAGCCGAGAGCAAGGCGTCGATCTGGGCGACCTCCATGAGAAGCTCGAAACTCACGAGTACCCGGCGAGCAAGGAGGACCTGCTCGAGGCCTACAGGGATCACGAACTCGAGTTCGGCGACGGACGGGCGACGTTCGCCGACCTCCTCGAACCGCTCAATCAGGGCATCTACGACTCCGAGATGGAGGTCAAACAGACGATCATGAACATGGTCGGCGACGAGGCGATCGGACGCAAGAACTACAGCGACCGAACGCCGCCCGCCCCCGGCGAGGACCGCCAGGACGAAGGTGCACCCGATCAGGAGGGTCTGCGCCATCAAGAGTCGTTCTAAACCGCCCGCGAGGCTGGCGGCAGGGTTAGATTCGTACGTTTAGTGAGCGGGTGATGCACCCTTTCGGCGCGAAATAAACGGAGTCGTTCTGCTGCACATACCCTCTCTATTCACCTATGGAAATTCTGCTGGCTAAACAAACCACGTTTGCTAAGATAATTCTTCGGGCGACGAGGACTTGCTGTAGTTTTCAAGCGTAGAACCGACAACCGGCGAACCGATAGCTACTGAAACAGCCATCAGGCGGGGGACTTCCTGTTTGCGAGAGCAGTCGCTCACGCTGCCACCAACCGGCCAATGAGCGCCGCCTCGGCGGCGCTCAGGCACTCACCCCTGGTGGATCGTACACCTCCTCACGGTCCAGCATGTGATACATTGAAACCAGCAACTTCCGGGCGGTTGCGACAATCGCTGTTTTCGAGTTTTTCTTTCGAGCTAACCGGTTGTAGAACCGGCTAAGGTACTCGTCTTCGCACGTATGTACCGCTGAGTACGACGCTTGAACGAGCAGCCACCGGACTCGTCCTGATCCTCGCTTCGAGATGCTCCCCTCAAACCGCGAGTCGCCAGACTCGCGGATTATCGGGTTCAATCCAACGTAACTTACGACCTCCTTGTCCCGGTCAAACCGGTCGATCTCTCCCAACTCCGCGTAAATCGTCAACGCCGTAAAGTAACTCACACCAGGAATCGTCATCAGGAGCTGGGTCTCCTTCAGAGACCCAGCCCGCTCCTCAATCTCTGCTTCCAACGACTCAATCTGTTCAGTGAGCGTCTGAATGATCTCTAGATACGACTCCAGCAACGCATCCCACGGTGCCGGGAGTGAGAGTTCCGTCAGGAACTCTCGTCCCTTCACACTCAGTGGTTTCACCTCCTGAGTGATCCCGTGATCACTCAACAAGCCATGGATCTTGTTCGCGTACTCGGTCCGGTTCTCAACGAGCTTCTGGCGCCCGCGCACTTGTGCGCGGGCTTGCCGAACCTCGTCGGTTGGAACGTAGCTTTCAGGAATTGAGCCTAACCGAACCATCCGAGCGAGTTGTTTCGCGTCGACGCGGTCGGTTTTCTTGTCCGAGTCGGAGATCAGCTTTAATTCGCCTGGATTGGCGACGGTCACATCCAGATACTCTGAAAGAGTATCATGGATGTGGTAGTAATTGCTGGTCGCTTCAAGCGCGGCTTTGGACCCAGCGTACTGCTGGGCAAAGTCGTCGAGGTTCGCGTTTTCGACGCGAACTTCTTCGACGATCTCACCGTTTTCGTTCAATACTGCGATTTGTGAGTACCGTTTGTGTACGTCGATTCCAATGAACATTGGACTTACCTTGGAACGCCAGTGCGTGAAACAGAGATTCACCTATACGGGCTTTCCCGACTGCCGCCGGGAGCGGCAGTCGGGCTGTGATACCCAGGACTCGGCTTCCTACGCACTCGGACCAGTCAGCAGCACGTGCTCTCGGGCACGGAATACAGCTCGGTCTCTTGCGTCCCATACTTGTTTCACGCTCTCATGGGATATAGCAGAATTTCCATCGAGTCAGCACGATCCAACGAATATCATCCGTATATGATAGAAATTCCGCCGTTCAGTTCGCACATCTACTTACCGGCTGCTTCAACCAAGGGGAATTGAAACAACTCCCCTGCGAGTCTTGCTGTGACATGCTCTGAAAGTACCTATTCGCCGATAGCTTCGACGGACTGGTCAGGAGCCATGGAGCTTCCACATCGTGGGAACACCAGCGGGGGTACTTCAACCAGTCCCTCGATAGTCGGTTCAACTCGAGCGATGACCGAGTTCCCGATCACAGACGACGACGGACTCGTGCAGTGTACCTGCGGGACAGACAAGATGCTCCGTCTGCTCGCGGACGCCTCCCGACGACGGGTTGTCGCATCGCTAAAGAACTGTGAGGACAACTGGATTCACCGCGAACAGCTAGCACAGCGGCTGTCGGAGCCACACGAGGACGGAGCCGTCAGTAGTTGGGAACGAGACCTCCACCACGTCCACTTACCACTGCTCGAGGACGTGGGATTGATCGAGTACGACAGACAGGCGGGAACGGTACGGCACTATCAGTGTGACATCCTCAGCGATGTCCTCGACACAGTCGATCCGGAGTAACCCGCAGCGAGGAGACAACACGGGACGAGGCTCGAGTCCACTAGCCGACCGTCAAGACGGGAATCGGCGAGCGGCGGACGACGCGTGCCGTCGTGCTGCCCAGCAATCGACCGGTTCCGACGGTCCGACCACGCGTTCCCATTGCAACGAGGTCGGCGTCGACCGCCGACGCTGCTTCGAGGAGTTCGTCCGTCGACTCGCCACGACGGACGGCGGTCGTCACGGAGCAGTCACGATCGCGCGCCATGGTCGCGATCGTCTCAGTCGCCTTGCGGCCGCCCTCTTTGAGGGAGCCGATGATGCTCCGTGGCGCATCCTCGAGGTCGTACGGCGTCGAATCGACCACGTAGACGACGTGGACGTCGGCGTCGTATTTTTCGGCGATATCGAGCGCCGTTTCGGCGGCGCGTTCGGCGGTGTCGCTCCCGTCGGTCGGGATCACTACCTGTTCGTACGGCTCAGCTGTCACTGTGTCGCGGTCGTCTCCCAGTCGGACCGAAAGCACTGGCACGTCAGCGAGCATAAGGACGCGTTCGGTCGTACTCCCCAGTCGCGCCCGATCAACGCCGGTCCGGCCGTGCGTTCCCATTACGATGAGATCGACGTCGTGTTCGTCCGTGTACGCGAGAATCTCTTGGTGGGGGGTTCCCTCACGCACCTCTCGAGCGGCCGCCAAGTCGGCGTCCTCAGCACGATCGGTAATCCGGATCGTCGCCTCACGTCCCCGTCGTTCGGATGGTGCGTAGAGTTCCTCGCGGTCTGCGCCGGCGATGCCGGTCGGCTCAGCACCGGTGTCGACGACGTAGAGTGCGTGCACGGCTGCGCCGTAGGTCTGGGCCAGTTCGATCGCGTGTCCGATCGTCGCCTCGGCGCCAGCGCTGCCGTCGGTCGGGACGAGCATCGCGCTGAACATAGCTACACGTTTACGCCGAGTGGGTATCAAACGTGCCCACACGTTCATCAGCCGTGATACGACATGGCAGTGCTGGCACGGGAACGATGCGACCTCACCGAACGACGGTGACCGGAACCGGGGCGCGGCGAGCGACGGTCTCGGCAACACTCCCGTAGAGTGGCCGTCGTTCGTCCAGCCGTCCGTGAGAGCCGAGGACGACGTGATCGACGTCTTCAGCGGTCGCGTACTCGACGACGAGCCGCTTCGGATCGCCGATGTCCGAGTCGGTCACGACCGATCGGTCATACTCGTCGGCGACCTCGGCGACCTCCGCAAAGAGACGATCGGTGGCGTCGTCAACGGCGCTGTCCCACGCGTCCGTCCCGATCATCGGTTCGTACGTCGAACCGGTGTTCTCGAGCATCCCGTAGTCGGGTCTGAACAAGTCGACAACGTGGTAGGCGACGATTTCCGAGTCCGGAAACCCCTGAAACGCGTGTCGAAGCGCGTCGAACGATAACGGCGAGCCGTCGACGGGGACGAGCACTGTCCGCGACATACCGACTGCTTTCCCACGGAGTGCTATAACGTTCTGGGGCTCGTACACGCTCGAGATGGCCTCGATCGAGCTTCCCGATCCCGAAATCGACGGATCGACGAGCGTCGAACGGGCGATCGCGACCAGAGAAAGCCGCCGGTCGTTTGCCCAGACGCCGGTCGACATCGGTGACGTGGCACAGCTCCTGTGGGCGGCACAGGGACGAACGCACGTACGAGACGGCGTCGAACTGCGCGTCGCGCCGGCGCTCGGCGCGACGTATCCGCTCACCCTCTTTCTCGAGGTCACGCCAGCCGGAATCGAGGACCTCGAAGCGGGCCTCTACCGGTACGAGCCGGAGCGACACACGCTTGAGCGCGAGCGTGAGACGGCCGTCCACGACGATCTCACGGCCGCGGCGCTCGATCAAGCGGTCATTGCGACGGCCCCGATGACGATCGTGATAGCGGCGGCGTACGACCGAACGCGACGGCAGTATCCGGCCCACGGCAACCGCTACGTCCACATGGAGGTCGGACACGCCGCGGAGAACGTCCACCTCGTCTGTGAGGCGCGCGCGCTGAACACCTGTCCCGTCGGCGCGTTCGACGACGATGACGTCACAACGGCGCTGTCGCTGCCGTCGCGACTCGAGCCACTGTATCTGTTGCCGGTCGGCCACCGACCAGCATCCGGGTAACGGCGGGGCTCGAACGATGGTGCTGGCCGTTCGTCGCCGGCGACGGGTGTGCGATCAGTGTCTGACCAGCAGACCCGCAAAGCCGGGAGCCCCCATCATTATTCGGTGTGGCGACCAAGGAGGAGGCAATGTCATCAATGATCCAGACGATCGATTCGGTGTTGGTACCGACCGACGGAAGCGATAGTGCTCTCGCGGGTGCAAAGCGTGGGATCGACCTGGCTGCTGCAGTTGACGCGGAGCTCCACGCGCTCTCAGTCGTCGACACGACAGACATCGAGAACGTTCCATCCATTCTCGACTCCGACGCGACGGCGGACGACCAGGCAGCGCTCGAAGACGCCGCCGAAGAAGCCGTCGAAGCCGTCGTCGCGACGGCACAGGAGCGGGCACCCGACCTCGAGGTCACCACAGCGGTCGAACGGGGCACCCCGTTTCGGCGTATCGACGACTACGTCGATACGGCCGAAATCGATGTCATCGCGATGGGCACGAAAGGCCGGACGGGACTCAAGCGGGTCGTACTCGGGAGCGTGACCGAAAACGTCCTTCGGACGGTCGATGTCCCGGTACTGGCCGTCCCGCCGGCGGCAGTTGACGGCTCACTCACTCCGGAGAACACCGAGAATGTGCTCCTGCCGACCGACGGCAGCGAAGGTGCCGCGGCCGCCGTCGACTGGGGTGTGCACCTCGCGGACGTGTTCGACGCAATGGTGCACGCGCTTTACTCGGCCGACACGAGTCGGCTCACGATGGGAACGGAGCCGAGTACGATCCTTTCCGAACTCGAGCAAACAGGCGAGACCGCACTCGAAGCAGTTCGTGAACGTGCCCGGGCGAGCGGTGTCAGCGTCACGGGCACCGTCGCAAACGGGCCGCCGGCGAGAGTGATTCTGGACTACGCCGACGACAAGGCAGTCGATCTCATCGTGATCGGAACGCACGGGCGCTCCGGACTCGAGCGACACCTGCTCGGCAGCGTCACGGAAAACGCCGTCCGGGGCGCTGACGTACCCGTGGTTTGTGTGCCGATGGCCGAATACGAGGCGGACATAGAGGAATAGGTGAAATCGTCACAATAGGTTCAATAGGTGGGATTGGTAGAATAGGTGGAGAGTTGAGATCCGTGGCGACCGACCGCTGCTCATATAATAGCGCTCCAATTGCAGGTCAATTCGTATCGTGGTTCCGGCGTATGACAACGTATTCATGGCTACCGTCGAGACAGTCCTCTCTTCCATTTTTAGTACAATACCTGAACTTCATTCCGGGCAACTCGGCCTTCTTGCCGGTCTCCTCGTCGGTGTTCTCTACTGGCACGAGTACCGCCAGTTGTCGCTCGGGTTCCTCACCAGCAGCTATCTGCTGGCGCTCGGTGTCGTACCAGCGTCGACGAGAGGGCTTCAGGTGGTGCAATCACAGCCGTGGTACTTCTGCTCGATGCTGGTCCTTACCTCACTCGCCGCGATCGGTGGGCATGCAGTCTGGCGTTGGGTATCGGGAGCGATTCAATCTCGGTCACCGACGATCGGACACCGAGTGTCCGACCGTGAAACGGGCGACAGCGCCAACCAGAACCGCATGTGACTGTCGTCCAAAGCGCCGCTGATCGTTGACATCGACTCGAAAGACAACCATCGGATCCCACCGCTCGGAGCGAACTCGCCGCCAGGTGGTGTCTTAGAGCCGTTTGTGTGTTCAATGAAAACAGAACCCCCACAGGTACGTTGTCGTGTCGACATGATCAGCAGTGTGCCGAGCCACGGGCATTTATCCGTCACCGGTGAAGCGGACGTATGTCCGACGCCAACGGCGGCTGGGCTGCCCTCTTTTCCGGCGGTAAAGAATCCTCGTGGGCGCTTTTTCAGGCCATCGAGTCCGGCCGTGACGTCTGCACACTGATCGTCGTCCAGCCGCCGGAGACGTCTCACATGTATCGCGCACCCGCACAGCCGGTGATACGACTGGCCGCACGCAGCATCGGGCTCCCTCTCGTCGACGTTGGGCTTCCCGTCACCGACATGGAACCACCCGATCTGGGTGCGGATCTGTCTGCTGAACGAGACAGTGAGTTGGACACACTCGAGGCTGCCCTCGAGAAACTGGACGCCGAGTTCGACGGCGGCTTGCGCGGAATCGTCGCCGGGACCGTCGAGAGCGACTACCAGGCCGATCGACTGGGATCGATATGCGACCGCATCGGCTGTGAGTTCTTCGCGCCGCTGTGGCAAGCAGAGCCACGCGACCTCGCGGCGACGATGATCGACGGTGGACTGACGATCCGCATCGTCGAGGTGGCAGGCCCCGGCTTCGACGAGTCGTGGCTTGGTCGACAACTGGATCACGACGCTCTAGCAGACCTGACGGCGCTTCACCGCGAGTACGGCGTTCACGTACTGGGTGACGGCGGCGAGTACCAGACGATCATCACCGACGGGCCACACATGGATCGCCCCATCACGATCGAGTTCGAGACGGAGTGGTACGGGACGTGGGGCCGAATCCGAATCACGGACGCCTGGCTTGACGCACCTGCATCAGCAGACGGGCAGCAATGATCGACGCACACTGCCCACTCAGGGCGACCCGCGGTAGTGCGCCTGGTCTCACGTAAAGCGTCTAGGAGGAGGCAGGAGCCACGCCGGGCTCGATGAACGGCGGACGGATCAGCGCTTACGTGGTGCGATGGCCAGTTCATCTCGAGACGCTCGAGCGCCGTCGCTCACCCTTGGTTTATTCGGCTCGGCGTCGTCGAGTGCATCGTCTCGCATCGTCCGCTGAAGAGATGAACACCATCACAGACCATGTCAGCACATATTCTCGTTCCGATCGATCGCTCGTCACAGTCGACCGCAGGACTCGTCTACACGCTCGTCTCGTTTCCCGAGGCCACTGTCACCGCGATACATATCACCGACACCGAACACGACGCGTACGCGACGGTTGGCTCGCCCGAATCGAGCGACGAGCGCCTCGAACAGGCCGGTGAACGGCTCCTCGAGCGTGCAACCGAGCTCGCAGCGGAGTACGACCGCGAACTCGAGACGGTACTCGAGAGAGGTATCCCTCATCGAACGATCGTCGAGTACATCGTCGAACACGACATCGATCACGTCGTCCTCGGCAGCCACGGCGAATCACCGATCGTTCGGCCGTTCCTCGGCCACGTCAGTGAAGCCGTCATCCGACGAGCCCCCGTCTCGACGACGATCGTCCCGGAGACACAGTCGGAACTCCTCGAGCGAGAGTTCCCCGGTCGCGTGCTGGTTCCCGTCGACGGCTCCGACCAGTCACTCGCCGCACTCGAGTACGCGACCAGCCAGTTTTCGGAGGGTCAGATCGCCATTTTCCACGCCGTGGCGCTCCCGTTCGAATACGATGTCGATGCCATCGACGGCACGTACCTCGAGAATATCGTTAACGACCTCCCCGAGCAGGGAGAGTCGATTCTCGATACAGCCAGCGACGCGATCGAAGACGACGACCTCGCCGTCGAGACGGCGCTGACATACGGAGCGCCGTCTCGATCGATCGTCGAATACGCAGTGGACAACGAATTCGATCAGATCATCATGGGGAGTCACGGCCGGTCCTTGCCGGCGCGACTCATCACTGGAAACGTCGCTGAGACTGTGTCACATCGATCGCCGATACCAGTGACGCTGATACGGGGACAACCGAATGGATCGTCATAGCCGGTACTCAGCGTGATTCGAGGTGGAGCCCCGAACTCACAGAACGGCGACGCCGTAGGCGAATACCGACTTCGGTGATCGATCTGTGCGCTCGTTCGCGCTTGCGATTAATAGACGGGGCCCTGATGGGGACGTTCGGTGCCACTTGTTTACAACTCTATGACTGTAATTCAGTCGTGACCATCCGTGTCTCTGATAGATACTCATCGGATCCTGACAGAAGCGGAATAGACGTGCCCAGCGACAGGTACTGTCTCGACTGGAGATAGGACGGCCAGTCAACGCGGTTGCCCACTGCGCGAGAACGCGGATAAAAAAGACGGCTTATCCGAATAGCTCGCCGAGTCCCTCGCCGGTCGCTCCTTCGTCTTCCTCTTCTTCTTCCGGTTCTTCTTCCTCCGGTGCTTCTTCCTCCGCAGGTTCCGCCTCTTCAGCTTCCCCAGCGGGTGCAGCCGGCGCTGGCGCACCGACCGCCGTCTCAGAAATCGCTTCCTCGATATCGACGTCCTCGAGTGCGGCAACGAGTGCCTTCACGCGGGACTCTTCAACGTCGACGCCGGCAGCGTCGAGCACGTCCGTAAGGGCGTCTTCGTTGATCTCTTCGTCCGCTTCGTGCAGGATGAGGGCTGCGTATACGTATTCCATACCGATCACCAGATGTTCCGGAGTCTATCCACGGACACATTCGCTGGTTGGACACGACCCCGGTTCGAGCGGGCCCTACGTTAACGATACACATAGTCACTCCGTTAGTCGCGGCGCATGAAAGTCACACGATCGAACACCAACCGCTGGGTGAGATACCGTCTTACCATGCACAAGGCTGTCGGAGGCGCGATGCGCGCCGGCGACGTCTGGGAATACCATCCAACAGGAGCTCAGCCAGAGAAAAAACACGCTTGACTGTCTCGCGAGTTGACTCGCGAAAGAATTTCATGATGCCGAGTGTACGTCGCGTGCCACGGTGTCGAACGACTGTGGCCCCGCTGGAGGAGATACCCATGACAGCAATCGCCAGACTCGAGATCATTCCGGTGCGAGAGGAACAGATGTCGGACCAGATCGCCGCCGCAATCGACGCGCTCGATCAGTTCGACATCTCGTACGAACTCACGCCGATGGATACGGTCATCGAAGCCGACGACGTGAACGAGATCTTTGATGCCGCAGCGGCCGCACACGAAGCGATCGACGAAGACCGAATCATCACCTCGTTAGAGATCGACCACCAACCCGATCGCGAGCAGCACACGGCAGACCGAGTGGCGGCGGTCGAACACGAACTCGGTCGGACGCCACAAGGGTAGTGACAAAGCGGCTCCGTGATCGTTATCGAACGCCCATCTTTTCGACGGTCTGCCGTCAGTGACAACCACCAGCGTCGGCAGTGTCGACTTGACCACTGGCACTGGTCGCACTACTGCGAGAAACGGAGTTCCTTCGAAGGGGCTTCCGCGACGACCCACCAGTGGATGTCCTTCTCGGGATGGCGTCAACGACGTGTTCGCGAAGCTGTTCGTGGGTGTCGAAGTCGTCGCCACAGAAATTACAGCGATGATGGTGCTTCGGCAACATACCGTGAGTACGACAGCACTCGGATGAATCAGAGGCAGTAAGTCTGGTAATCGTCGAAGCGGGGTCCCAAAGTGTATTCACCGCTGGCCGTCCACAAGTGGCGCATGGCATCCCGAATCCTGGTCGCGTTCGACGAATCGCCGCAGGCGACCGCCGCGTTGCACCACGCGCTGTCGACGTACACTGACGCCGAGATCCACGTCCTCCACGTCAGCGACCCGCGAGAATGGGTGAGTGCTGACGGCATGGACGGGTTCTACTCGGAGACGGTCTACAACCAGTCACAGGAGTCTGCCGAACGGCTCCTCGAGGAGGCGACCGAGGTCGCAGAGGAGTACGATACAGACCTGAAAACAGATACAACAGTCGGAACGGCGGCGTCAGCAATCGTCCGGTACGCAGAGGAACACGACATCGACCACATCGTTCTCGGGAGCCACGGCCGACGCGGACTGTCGCGATTCCTGCTCGGGAGCGTCGCCGAACGGGTCGTCCGTCGCTCGCCAGGGTCCGTGACGATTATCCGCGAGGAAGAGCCCGCCGACACGGTGTAGGGTCGACCGCCTGGTTTCCGGTTGGTGCCTCGCGTCCTCGAGTATCCTGTCACGTCGCGTGAGTACGTCGTGGGGACCGGGCCTGACTGCTATCGGTATCGCGTCGCTTGCGGGCATCGTTCATGCCGGGCAGCAACGAACGCAGATCCTCGAGTCGACCGCTGCGATCACATCGTCACGAACTGTGCGATTCCACGGGTCGCCGACCAGCTGCTTCCGGTCCCGTACACAGACGAGTTACAGAACGCTATCGCGACGTTTGAACCCGGCCCGTCACTGCTCATGTTGTATCCGGCGTTCGAGCCTGCCCCTGTGAACTCGGCAACGAATACTATTCGACGTTCGTGTATTCGGACGACGTCGAGATGCTCGCGGACACGGTACCAGCACACGGTGGGTCGTATGGCCGCCGGGCATACACGTTCGTCGACTACAGCCAGCTCGATGGCGCGCTTACCCACAGCGAGGGCGTCGGCACTATGGTCACCTTGGACGTGCTTTCGAACTGAACAGGGCTCCCTGACGAGGAGTATCGGGAGAAGAAAGCGTTCGTGAAGACGGTACTCCGTCGGCGGTTGAACGAACTCACTCCGGGTATCGAAGAGGCGTCATCCATGCCGCGCTGGCGACGCGAAGACGATCCAGCGCTTCACGTTGAACCCCGGCGAGGAATCCTACGGGTTCGCACAGTTTCCTTCACAGACGCTCGAGAAGCAGGCGATTCCAGCACCGCTTCCGAACCTCTCGTTTGCGTCAGCGTGGGCGAGTCCCGGCGGTGGATTCCCCGGCGTGCTGGCAGGTGGCTCCTCCACGGCACTCGGGGTCCTCGGCTGACGTGGACGGTCGCGCGATCCGCCGCTACTGGCGGAACTCATCGAGAGTGAACCTTCGGGTAAACGGACACTGCCGTTTCAAGGCCCTCGTTGTGGTATCGCGGACAAACCATGAAGGCCTTTGTCATGGAGGAGATCGGCGAAACCGGGTTTGTAGAGAAAGACGAACCGGAACCAGGGCCGACCGATGCGATCCTGCGGCCGACGAAGGGACTCGTCTGTACCTCCGACGTACATACGGTCCACGGCGCCATCGGCGAGCGAGAAGACATCACGCTCGGCCACGAGATCGTCGGCATCGTCGAGGAGGTCGGCAGCGACGTCGACTCGTTCGAACAGGGAGACCGTGTCGCCGTCGGAGCGATCACCCCCGACTGGGGATCCGACGCGGCACAAAACGACCATCCATCACAGTCGAACGGCGCACTCGGCGGGTGGAAGTTCGCGAACGTCAAAGACGGGACGTTCGCCGAGTACGTCCACGTCAACGAAGCCGACGCGAATATGGCCCACATTCCCGACGACGTCACCGACGAGGAGGCTGCCTATACCACCGACATGATGAGTACAGGGTTTATGGGCGCCGAACACGCCGACATCCCGATCGGGGGGACCGTCGCAGTGTTCGCCCAGGGGCCTGTCGGCCTCATGGCCACCAAGGGGGCTGCACTGCAGGGGGCCGGCCAGATCCTCGCAGTCGAATCGGTACCCAAACGCCAGGAGCTCGCCGAACGCTACGGCGCGACAGCAATCGTCAATTTCGAGGAACACGATCCCGTCGAACAAATTCACGAACTAACCGACGATCGAGGTGTCGACGCCGCCATCGAAGCGCTCGGGTCCTCGGCGACGCTCGAGCAGTGTGTCGCCGCGACGAAACCCGGCGGAACGATCTCCAACGTCGGCTATCACGGCGAGGGCGAGTACGTGAACATCCCGCGAGAAGCGTGGGGTGTCGGCATGGCCGAAAAGGACATCATCACCGGGCTCTGTCCCGGCGGTCGACTCCGATTGCGCCGGCTCTTGCGGTTGCTCGAGGAGGGTGTGGTCGATCCAACGCCGATGACTACCCACGAGTTCACCTTCGACGAGATCGAAGCGGCGTTCCAGCTGATGGAAACCAAAGAAGACGGCATCATCAAACCACTTATCGACTTCGAGTAAGGCGGCCGGGCGTCGGTTCGGCATCACAAGCCTCGCGGACGGTGTCTCGTGTCGAGGCCGTCACGCCCGTACCTCGTCACGGAGACTTTCGATCGCCCCGGTAGCCTGACTGGCACTGCAAGCACCACGTAGGCAGCACTGGCATTGGTCACCAGTCGGAGACAGGCACGTGTCGTTGCCCCGGTCGCGACGCCATCGTCGACGACGACATCGAGCGGGACGCCAAGTTCGTCGGCGTCGGTCCGATCATCGAACATCGAGAGCCTCCGTAGTGTACCTCGAGGCGAGTTCGTTCACGGACCGGTCGACCAGTCCGAGACGGCCGCAGCCACACAAATACTTGTGCGGTCATAGAATCGGTCACAGGCCAATTCGACTTCGTAGTGTACGGTCAGTACAGGGGATGTAGAGATCGGCACCGACCTATATCCATCTGACTTTTGATAGAAACACCGTGCGAGATTGAGAGGACAGATCCATCAACTCGTAGCCCGAGTGAACACTCGTTCGAGATCGAGAAGGCAGTCTATTTTCTGGGAGACGGCAAAAGACGATCACCAGATGATACCACACGGTTAAGCCCCTCCAGGGAGTAGTACATAATATCGGATATACCACACAACACTCGGTGTCGGGTGACTTCGACGAAGTCGTCGACACAACAATCGCTGCACTCGAAGACCAGGGATTTGGCGTCCTCTCTGACATCGATGTTCAGGCCACGTTTGAAAAGAAACTCGGCGATGAATTCCGACAGTATCGGATTCTCGGCGCGTGCAACCCTGCACTCGCACAGGAGGGGCTGAGTGAGGAGATCGAACTCGGCGCACTCCTCCCGTGTAACGTTATCGTCTACGAAACTGACGATGGAGACATCGTGGTGAGCGCCGTCGATCCGCAGCAACTCGTTGGGATCGCCGACAACGACGCGCTCACCGCTATCGCGGCCGAGGTCAACGACCGATTCGAGCGTGTGCTCGCGGCCGTTACCAACGACCACAAAGCTGCGTCCGGGGCTTGATTCACGATGTCATCGTCAAACCAATTCGACACAACGACCATCATCCTCCTGATCCTCGGGACACTCATCGTGCTTCCGGTACTCACGATGGGATTTGGCGGCATGATGGGATACGGCGGCATGATGGGCCAGTATGGAGGTACTGGCGGATGGTGGCTATTTGGGATGCTCGTTCCCTTCATCTTCCTCCTCGTCCTCCTCGGTGGTGGCTACCTCGTCCTCCAGCGCGTGACCGACAGTCAGACGCCTCACGATCCTGCGATGGAGGAGCTACGCACAGCGTACGCTCGTGGAGAGTTCTCTGACGAGGAATTTAAGGAGCGGCGACGCCGGCTCCGGACACGAAACGAGGAGTAGTGGTTCCCACGATGCCCACTCGACGACGTGTATTCGCACTCATTGGCGGACCGATCATAACCAGCCTGGCGGGGTGTCTGAATAATAGTGATTCCCAACCTGGTGATACTGACGACGGGAATAACGGGTCCGTTCCCGAGTCTAACGATAATCATGATCACGAGAACAATCACGAACTTGGCCATCCGGAGACACGTATCGAGGTGAGGATGGAATCGGACGACGATAGCAACCATTTCGTCCCACATGTCGTTCACATCGAGGAGGGAGGCACGGTTACATGGGTCTTGGAGAGCGGCGCTCACGACACGGTCAGCTACCATCCTGACAACGCTGACCTTCTCCCGTCGACGTCCGAGCGGCGGATGCCGGAAGAGACCCGCCCGTGGCGGAGTAAGTTGTATCGGACCAGAGGAGAGACCTTCGAGCGAACGTTCGAAGAGACAGGGATTTATGACTACACCTGTGCCGTCGTTGAACATGGCCATGGGCCAGACCGTGGACACGGTCCCTATGGCCATCATCGAACACACGAAGCGACGGGCATGGTTGGCCGCGTGATCGTCGGTTGGCCAGAACTCGATTCCGACGCTCAGCCTGCACTCCAGTCACCCGCAGATGGACTCCCCGACGCCGCAAAACGTGAACTTGAGGAGTTCAACGAACGAACCAGGGCGGAACTAGAGCATCCCGACGAACATTGAATGCGTCGATCTCAGCCAATCCAGAGACGATCTCAGATATCACCCGCTCTCTTGTGGTTCTGGGCCTACGTGACTACGTGCGGCGTATCTGGTCCTGAAGTGCCACGGATGTGTCCCTGCTGATCGAGTCTCCTCAACCGCTTTGATCAAAAGTTTGTGTCTGCTGAATACCGCCCTGTATCTCGCACGACTATCGAAACACATCTCACAACTGATAGAATCCTCGGCGGTCAGTCCACGTGCATATTTCACGGATGAGGTGTTTCTCACACGATCTAATCATACATTTTTAACACTATAGCAACAAGTTAATCGCATGAACCGACGAAACGCTCTGATAACGTTAGGAAGTGCGTCAATTTGTAGCTTTGCGGGCTGTTCCAGCAAGGAAGATTCTGAGTCTGTAGCTCCACCCCCACTCACAGAAATTATTCTTTGGTCGGTTCTTGAGACTGGTGAATCAGTAAGCGCTCAAATCACTGTGGAGAAAGACGAATCACAAATATTTGAGATAGTACATGAGTTTGAGGGAGAAAGTCGATTTAGTCTATCCAAGGATTGGATGGTGGATGCTGTCCCATATTCGGTTACAATAGAATTGATTGAACCAGAGGTAACAGAGTCCTATCTTTCTTCAAGGAGAGAATCCCGGCGTTTACGCT
>NZ_JBGUAZ010000016.1 GCF_041821085.1 Natrinema sp. HArc-T2
ATTGTCGATGAGATCCTCCCACTCGGTCTCGAATGCACTGGTGATCTCGGCCACTTCGTCGTAGTAGTCCACGTACAGTTCGGCTTTCGCAGCCTCGTTTCGCTCGTGTGCAGTCATCGTGAGTTCTGTTTCAATGGTATCGACGAAATCGTCCAGTTGGCTGGTCGTTCGCACAGGATAGCTCCCATAGTCCGACTCTAGAACAGCCCGCAGTTGTGACGCGATCCACGACCACTCGAGCGCAGCAAATGCCTCCGATTCCGGACGCGAACCATCCGGCGTCACAAACAGGTAGTGTCGGCGGGAGTCGGCAACCGCGGCAGGGTCCAGATCGACATTCTGGAATGTCTCTGCGGTGGCGTACTTCCTAGTCTGTCCATCACCTTCTGCGGCGTCGATTTTCAACTCGCAGAGGATGAGCCACTTCTCTTCACACCACACTAGAAGGTCGACCCGACCATCCGGAACTGGGATCTCGGTCGCGACCTGCACAGTCTCGAGATCGAATCGAGAGAACTGGAAGGAGAGGTCGTCGCGACTCTGAAGCCCTCGGAGAAACTGTTCCAAAGCGGCGTGGTTGAGCCGATGTGGTGCCGCTGGATCCAGAAAATACGCGAGGAGCCGTTGCCAGTCACCCTCTTGCCGATTTCGACCTAAGAGTTGGAGCGTCGTCGGCGGAGGTTCGGCCGTTTCTGGAAGGCGATCCAGTTGCTGACGCAGTTCATCAAGGCGACGGGTGAGCTCGTCTATAGCCATATCAGTTCTTCAGAGTGTACGCCTATCAAATCTGTGTCCCGAACGCGCTTGGCAGGTTGAGAACCCCGTGTTGGTACTGGAGAATCCCCAGTACATCTAGGAGAATATGGACTACGGCGCATTCATGAATCGCTGATTGCACGGTTGGGCGTTCGCCAAACTTCACGCACAAATCCAATACAACCCGGCCCGAAATCCCATGGTGTGATTCCACGGGCTCTGGGCCGTGAAGGAAATCAAGGTATCTCCACGCGAAGAGCGCCGTTCTCGACGAGATCATCAAGCCTCTCGAGAGTGAGGGTTATATCTCAGTGTGGGCCGGTAACCAACATGTCTGGGTTATCGTCCCGCCGATGCGCTACACTGATGGGGAAGATATCGTCGAGTCCGGAGAGAAAGTAACTGTATAAGAATCACCACCTGAATTATTCCGTAGAACTGGAAAATGCGATTCTGGAAACAAATTCAAGTTAAATATTGATATATCAACATCTCATTGTTGATCAGACCAGAGAGGCAGCCCGCATTACAAGGAGGAAGTCAACCATCAGCCGGATGCGCCCGAGCTACCAGTCTGATGATCCGATCTCGACCCTTTTTGGGCCTGTTTCCTTGTAATGTTCCTGTGCCATCGTGGGAGTCCAACCCACGTTCCGGCTTCTGGCCTTCAATGGCCGCCTCTCGGCGACCCCACAAACGGCTTAGAGCCGGCGGAGTCCAGCCTGGGCGTAATCGTTAGGCGGTTATAAGCGTTACTCCTTCTCATGGGAATCAAAAGCGGAACAATCACGGAACTTTGTCAAGAGTTTTATATAGAAACGATATTCGACCAAAGTAAGATTAGTACAGAATTTAAGCATTACTGTGATTCTCTCTTAACCGACGGTAGCTTGCCAGACCGGCCTTTAACTGTTGATAACGTCGGAGAATTTGAGGGAGGATGGAGCTTTTGGAAGAACCTATATTCGAACGAAAAAGAAAATAATTTCCATTTTCAACCAGAGTTTTGTATTCCATCAAACTCCGTGGAAGTCCCAGAATGGATTATGAGCCGATATGATTTGGTCGATTATAAAGTCTCTCCAAGAGTGTTGTATTACCCATTTGGCTACTTCGTAGTTCGAATCAGGATTTATTTTGAATTTGAGAGCGAAAAAACGGTCAAAGAGTTCTTGAATTTCGAAAGGAGTATTCAGGAAAGTTTGAAAATAGTCATAGGTCAGAAGAAACAGTCGATCCAATCTATTTTTGAAAACATCAATGAATTTGTATTCGATGATGATGTCCCGGAACCATATGTGGGGAAAAATGGCGACCGAAAAGTAAGCACGATATCTTATTTATACGAATATAGTGACGTAAGCAAGAATGACAGGGCAAGAATAATGCGGCGAGAAAACCGAGAGATTCCAGAACGAATTGCGACGACCGTCGCCGAACCATTTTTAGGTTATCTAGAAGGCGATCGAATCTCAGTTGATCCAGAAGGAGCCGCAATAGTTACACCTACATTTGACACGCTTAGCGAACGAAATCGTCGCTGGAAGCGAATTCACTTACTGAATAACATCTATATTGCTTATGACTTTGCTCTTTTGGAGCGACAGCATCTCAAACGGATTCGAGACGAATTATCAGTATTGTTGGACGATTTCAATAGAGGAACATTATTTGGAAATCCGATTGAACCTAGATATTTAGTTATCCTTGAAGCAATAATGGACTTTGGAATTCATCTTCGTGTTACTCGCGGTGAGGTGTATGAAGAACTGGAACCAATTGAGATGAAAGATAGAGTACAGCCGGATATTGATGATTATATTGACCGGGTAGTAAACCACAACTCGTTTCTCCGCAACACTTCAATCGGCATACTGAAACTAGTGTTCAGGAGAACATAATATAAATTTCATGCGCTGTCATTGAAGCAGTCCTCCCATATCAACGCCCTTTCCCGCGTACATTCCCTTAATCTCGACAGGGTCCAGCACGATGATACCTGTCTCGTCACGCGGACTAATTGGCTCCTGTAGTCGATTACCGTCGCCGTCCGTTGCCGGGTTAAACCACGAATATTTCACATTTCGCGGCCTACCCTCACGCTCGGCAATCCCTTGGAACTCGGTATAGGATGTCTGCAACAGCGGTAGTGTCGCCCGTCCGCTATCGTCAACCGGGGCGGCGGTCGGGAAGACACCTGCAGACATCACCCAGTCAACGTTCTCGAGTGGTTCGCCGTCTGGATCGACAACAACGACCTCGACGCCGCGGAACGCACCGGGGATCAGTATGCCACTCTCGACGAAGCGCTCTGCTTCCGTCGATAGCCGTTTCGGACATGGTCGTGCGCGGTTTTGCGTCTGATCACCGGCAATGTCGACGGCCCGCGTGGGCTGTGGTCGATCAGTGTCTGCCGTCGTCCCGACGATCGTCGTCGTCCGCGTCTCGACAGCTCGCTCGAGGTCGGTCGTCGGAGCGGTAGCGGTGTCGGCGGTGATCGGCATGTCGGCGCGGTCGTCGCTGCCGACAGTGCTGTCACCGACTGCCTGTTCAAACGTTGCCATCGGTTTAGTCCATCGCGATGCCGATCTGAGCGGTTCCGTGTGCCTTCAGCAGAGTGTACAGGTTGTTCGCGCTAGAATCCTGGATGGTATCCTCGTGGCTGGCATCGTCGCCGCTTTCCTCGAGGATCCAGAGGTCGTGTGTGCCGATGATGGCGTCGTTGCCGTCCCCGTTCTTGTATTGGGCCGAGCAAATGACGTTGTCCGTCGTGGTGTAGTTCGCGAAGTTGTTATCCGGGTTGACGATCCCCCGACCGTCATGCGTTGAACCCGATGTCTTGCCGGGCATTGCTGGGAGGAAATTGGTCCACCGTTGGGTGTGCCGGTTGTTGTAGTCGCGATCATACGACGTTCCGTGCCAGAGGGTCGAATACTGGCTTTCGCAGTTCGCTGCCGCGGTGTAGTCCCACGTCTTCGAAACCGATGCGAGTCCAACGCCATATCCGAGTCGCGTCCATCGCCGACGTTCCGATCGACGTAGAAGGCGAATCCAGCCGCGTCAACATACTCGAGATAATACGAGACAGAGTCGCTCATGCTCATACTCCTGCCGCCTCTGGTGTCGGGTGCGTAGAAATACTCGTCCCCGTAACCGTCACTGCCGGTTTCATTACGGACATCGTTGGCGTAGCGATCGGTCCACGTGGAGTTGCCTGAGTCCCACGTCAGACCGTGTTCCATCGTAATCCCGCCAGCGTAGCTGTTGTCAGAGACAACAATACGGAATTGCTCGCCCACCGCTGTCTCGAGGACGAAATAGTCGCCCGTCGCGAGCGTTGCCGCTCCCGCCGAACTATCGTCGACGATGCTCCAGTTGGTCATGCCGCCGACCTTGTCTCGAAGATCGGCGAGTGCGGTTCCCCAGTCGGTCGCGGTTGGTCCTTCGAATGTCATTTGTACGCTTTCACCTTGACCTGCGTGTCTGCTGTGCTGCTACTCTGCTTGCTAATCCAGACGCTCGAGGCACCGAGGCCGCCTTCTGGGCCGGCGTGGTATGGAGCATCCGAGGGTGCCAGTGGGATCTTGCGATACTCGCCCTCCGAGCGGAACGCGACGTAAACCGGTTCGTCGAACCCCCAGACAGTGACCGATGTCGCCGGATAGCCCCACTTGAGGCGGTTCTCTTCGGTCGTCGTCACTGGGAGCGGCTCTTCCGTCACGAAGTACGCCGCCTCCTGACTGTCGTCCGACTGCTGGTCGATCGCCTCAAGGGCGTTCTCGCCGCGCTGCTCGAGAAGTAAGGCGAGCAGCAGTCGGTTCGTATCGTCCTCGAGGATGTCGTCGGGCCACGACGTTGCCTCGAGGCCGTACTTCGCGAGGATACGCTCGACCTGGCTGTTGGGTCCGATCGTCGAGTTGCCGACCATCAGGTATCACCTTCTTTCTCGGTACCGCCGTCGGTCGCGACCGTCCGGACATCCCGGCGAAGGGCTTTCAGCGTCTCCGTGTGCTCGTGAATCGCATCGAGCCACTCGCTGCGCTCATCCCGTCGCTCGCCGCGTTCTTCCCGGTAGAGTTTCCACATGAGTAGGAACGCGACGGTTGGAAATCCGAACTGGTTGAGCAGGGTGAGCGGCTCCATCTTAGATCAGCCCTCCGGCGAAATCAGTCGCGCCGTCGATCATGTTGCCGCCGGCGTCGGTCGCACCGTCGACAAGATCCTGACCTGTGTCGACTGCTCCATCGACGGCGTTGCCGCCGTGGTTGACTGCACCGTCGACAACGTCGTCACCCGTCTCGACAGCCCCGTCGACGGCGTCGTCGCCAGTTGAGATCAGGCCACCGAAGAGGTCACCGCCGGCGTCGGTCGCACCGTCAGCAACGTCACCGACGAAGTCGCCAGCGCCGTCTGCGAGGTCTTTCGAGCCACCCCAGACGTCACCGACTGCACCGCCGAGTCCGCCGGCTGCGTCGGTCGTGCCACCCCAGATGTCGCCGATCGCACCGCCGACACCGCCTGCTGCCTCACCAGCGCCAGAGGCCGCGTTCAGCGCCCCGCCGAAGAGACTGTCGGCAGCGTCGCCGACGCCGTCTGCTGCTTGGCCCGGCCCGCGAGTCATGCTCAGGACGCGGTAGATCACGTAAGCGAAGGCAATCGCGCCGATCACCATCGCGATGTTGAAACCGCGGCTGTTCTCAGCCGCCTGCGTGACGTTATCCGAGACGTTGCTGACGGCCTCGGCTGCAGGCTCAGCGACATCACCGGCATTTTCCGCTAAGTCACCGGCTTTGTCCGCTGCCTCGCCAGCAGCGACCGCGGCTGCAGGTCCCGGCATTAGCTCACCTCCATGCCGATACTGTCCGTCGGGCTCGTCGCGACGATCAGGTCGACGAGCCACTTCGTGTGTTCTCCGATCATGCTCGAATCGTGACGAAGACCAGCAGCACCGCCTGCAGCGCCAGCAGGGCGATCATGATGTCGTCCTGCGTCCACTGGGTCCCGTAGACGAGCCGCTCGGTCGGGCTCGCCGGTGGCTGCTGAGACTGAGATTGGTTCGACGGGCTCGAGGTCGTGGTCGCGGTGGTAGTGACCGCGAGTTCGCCCGGCCCGGTGCCGTCGGATAAGCCGCCTTGCACGGGCGGTCACCCCCGGACTCCGATCATGTCCTGCTTGACGGCCGCGCCCAGGCCCTCGATGCGGGCCTCGGTCTGGAACCGCGGCAGTGACAGCAGGGCGTTGCGGGCTCGAGGGGTACCGTTGGCTCGCTCGGGGGCCTCGAACGCGACGGTATAGGGTGCGTCGACGACGACCTGCAGCTTGAACTTCCGCGGGAGGTACGGCTGCAGCGGCGTCCGATCGAAGCCGAAGCTCACCTCTTGTTGTGCCTGATCGCGAGTGTGCAGGATCGCCGTCTGCCCCTCCTTGAGCGTCTGGTTGACCTTGCCGCCAGCGTCGGGCGCGGTCTTGCGGATCTCCACGCTGGCCGGATCGCGAGCGATGTAGAAGACGTCGAGGTCGGTGTCGGTCCCGCTCGAGGTGTAATCGAACGAGTTGTTCGCGTAGTCGATGCTGTCCGGTTCGACGATTGCGCCGTCCTCGTAGAGCACAAACGATTCCGTCGACGGGCTGTCGATCGCGTTGTGCGAGAGGTCGAACGTCTCCTGATCGTCTGCCGTCCCGTTGGTGGTGAAGTGTTCGTACGCCGGGAGCACGAGTCGAAGCTCGCTGTCCGGATCGTCTCGGAACTGCAGCGCCCGCCCGAGTTTGGTTTCCGCGACGATACTCGCCCCGCCAGGGGTCCCTTCTCGAGTGTCGAACTCGCGGAGGGTGAGACTGCCGGGCACCCAGTTCGCCGACTTGAGCTTGTGTTTGATCGCCATTACTCGAGGTCCACCTCCGCCAGCGCCGACTCTTCGAAGTAGATCTCGCTGTTGGTGTAATCGATCTGCTCGGACGAATCGACGAGGATGTACGCTTCGTCGATGTCGCGAACCTCGAGCTTGTTGCCCTTGAGCTGATGTTTGACAGCGTCGACCTTCCGTTCGTCCTGCTGGTCGGAGACGCTGTTCTTGATGTAACTCGCGATCGTTGCCTTGGGATCCGAGACGACCTGAATACTCTCGTCGGTCGGGGACTTGTAGCCGATCGCGATGCGCGTGTTCGCTGGGAGCGGATTCCCGTTCGAGTCGTTGAACTTGCCGTAGATCGGCAGTCCGGATTTATCGCCGACGCTGACGGCGTTCCGGATGAGCACCCCCACGCCGTCTTTGGGGCTGATCGTCAGGACCGGCGTCAGTTGATCGGTGATGTTCGTCTGCGTGGTGACGTACTTGCTCACGTCACCGAGTGCGGCGTACAGCGAGAGGCTCATTTACGCCAGCACCTCGTTGATCATGCCCTGAGCGTTGAAGCGCTCGGCAGCTTCTCGGACGACAATGCCCCCGAGCCAAGCGTGAACGCTCGGTTGCTGACGACCGTCTCGCCGAGCGCCATCCCGCCGAGACCGAAGATCTCCGAGGGAAGCATCGTGCCGGTTGCCGTGTCGACGAGGTACGGAGCGAGGTAGCCGCCCGCAACCATGCCGACATCCATCTACACGTTACTGTCAGTCAGGACCTGCGTGGCCTGATCGAAATTCATCGCCATGCGAGTCCGACCAACCGGCCGTATTCGCATAACAGAGCGCGTCAGAAACGCGGTCAGCTGACGCGGTTCATATCGATCCGTGGCGACCTGACTTAGACTGACGTCACAAATGTGACTCCCTCTTATTTAGGTGGAGGTTCTCAGGAGAAACATTGGCTATATCATACGATTAAACATATAGAGGATAGCACGGATGCCAAATGACACATCGATCTCTGGTGAGGTTTCTACCTTCGACTTTCTCCAAGAACGATCGTCAAGCTTCCAGCAGGTGGCTAACGACGCACGGAGTCTAATACGCATGAATATGATTATCATCGGGCTCTTCCTCCCTGTCATCGGAACTCTATTTTCGGATGAGCTTTCCCTCGAAAAGGTATTCAACAATCCATATACGCAAGTCGGTCTACTGGTATGGTGGCTATCAACGACTTTCCTCGTAATCACATATCTCCGGGCGCGGAATGCAGCATCAGATCAGCTTGACCCAATTGAAAAAAGGATTCTAGGAGAGATTCCTGCAGACGAGCAACTCTATCATATTCAAGATAAGGTCTCTGACTACGCAGAATCGCTTGACAACATCAACCGGTTCATCACGTGGTGTATGTGGCTGTCGCTGATTGCAACGACACTCTTGGCATTGGGCGTACTGTTGCCGTATGTCTCTGTAATTCCTCAGATTGGCGTTTTTCTTATTATCTTGGGAATCGTCGGGGCCGGCGTCATTCTTGGTATCCTCTTTCTAATTACTGGCCGTGTCCGGAGATGGCTTGAGCGGTACCGCTCTGATGAGAAAGGGTGGGAGGAACTCACTAAACCCCGGCAGGAGTTATTCAAAAAACTCTATGTTGCGGTTGGCGAAGAGAATTTTCAACTCTCAGAACTCCCACTGAAACATGGAAAACCAATCCAGTCGGGAACACTGGGTTCGTCTGAATTGGATGAATCCCATGTCCTGTTGCAGGATGTCAATGATACCAAAATCAGCAAATATCTTCTCGAACGGCTTGTCGAGGAACAGTATTTTGAGAAGAAAGGTGATTTGGATGAGGTAGTTCTCAAGGATCCCTATACGTATGATGAAGTTCGTATTGATGAAGCCGATCAGACAATCAAAACCGTATTAGATAGGTTCGGAAGGGAACTGGAGCATAAGGTCTCGGCACGTGAATGTGCGGCCTCCGAACTCGAAGTCCGGCCTGAGAAATTGTTTGACGAACTCCGCTCTGGGAGTAAGATTGAACGGATCGAACGATACAACCGTGTTGTAGAGCGTCTGCAAGAGGAAATTTTTGATGTTTCGATACGTAAGTTTGAGTTCGTTTCTGATGAAGTGACCTATGTACCTACTGACTTAGCTAAAAACGTTTACGAAACCATACATCGGATGGAGGAATCCAGGATACACGAGCGCGAACAGGCTGAGCAGGAGGAAAAAATTCGCAAAGAGGAGAACACGTACCTGTTTTTGGTTATTGAACCGGTTGATGAGATGGGGAATATTGCAGTTGCGACGAACGGACTACGGGCTCCGAAAGGAGAGGAACAACGTTTCAACATTAGTGAGGCTAAGGTCTCTGAGGAGGAACGTGAGCAATTAAAGAATTTAGAAGTAGACGATCAGGTCCGGCTCCGCATTGAGACACATCCGAAGACGCATGAGGACTATATCGCCTCAGTCGGAGGACCCTAAGTAGCACTGAACACACCGACTATTCTCGGTAGTTCCCATCGTTACTCCGCATTGACTTGATTTTCGGCAACGTGAGCGACAGAATTCATCTCGCTCGAAAAGAGATCGACATAGAAGGCGGTCTCACACCAGTGAGAGCGCCGTCTCTGCACCTCCGATTCGAAGCCGTCGCTCTCTGCGGGGCTACCGCTGGACGCGGGCTCAATCAGCCCGCGTCCAGTTGGCTATAGACCTCGGGGATTCCGACA
>NZ_JBGUAZ010000017.1 GCF_041821085.1 Natrinema sp. HArc-T2
AAGCAACTCAAAGCGCTCGTCGGTGCCGAAGAGGCGGCGAATCTCCGAGTGTTGAAACAGCAGCTGGACGAGGACTTCATCGACGAGGTCGCCGACGCATAAATGTCGACGCTCGTCGCTGACGCCTCTGCCCTCGTGAGTCTCGGGGTCGTTGCTGACGATGACCCCGATCCACTCGAGCTCTGTCTGTCCTGCTACGAGGTCATCGTCCCAACAGTGGTCATCGAGGAACTCCGAGAGATTGCCTCGTATGATGACGTACACGGTCGGGCTGCAACGACCGTCCTCGACCGAACTAAGACGCTCGAGGCACGATCAGTCGATCTCGACGCCGAATTTCCGCTTGATGACGGCGAAAACGCGGCTGTCACCCTCGCGAATGACCTCGACGCCACACTGTTGCTCTGTGATGGGTTCAATCAACTCGGCCTGGTCCACGCTTCGCTCGCCGATACCCGGCTCGTCACAACGCCGACGCTGCTCTCAGTACTCGTTCGCACCGAACAGCTGTCAGCTGCCGATGCTCGTGCTATTCTCGACGAGATCAGCGGTGCCCGCAGCTGGGACGCAAACAGCTACGTGCAACGTGCCCGGTCATTGCTCGAGGAGCCCTGACACCGACGCTGTCGCCCATCGGATCTCAGTCACCGCCTAGAACCCGTCTGTACCTGGGCCCCTGTTCGGCGCAGACCATGTGCGGGCCAGTCTTGTCGTCCCACATCTTCAACATACGAGAAATTTCTAAGGTGTCACTTGCTCTCGGAACTTTCATCAGTCGATATACTCACATTCAGATATGTACGATCTCACTGCGTTCCAACGTGACATCTTGTACGTGATTGCTGGCCAGAGCGATCCACATGGGCTCGCGATCAAAGACGAACTTGAGGAGTACTACGAGAACGAGGTCCACCACGGACGACTGTATCCGAATCTCGACGAGGTCGTCGACAAAGGGCTTGTCGAGAAAGGCGAGGCCGACAAACGAACGAACTACTACACGATCACAGCGCGTGGTCAACGCGAACTTGAGGACCGTCGCAAGTGGGAAGACCAGTACGTCGATGAGCTACTCTCGAATTCGGAGTGAGACGGGCTCGGCCGCTGAGCGTGCATACTGAGTCGGATCCCTCGAGTACTCTATCACAACCACAGTCTCTGGATGTCGTGGCAGACAGAAGAGTCAGCTAGTAGTATAAAGAATCGACTAGTTAAATCAGCTTACATCTACGTACGTGTGGAATAACAAATATCACCTCGCCTGAATGGCTGGCCCATGGACGACCTTACAGGATTCCAACGAGACCTGCTGTACGTAATCGCGGGTGCTGACAGGCCATCCGGACAGGATGTCAAAGACGAGATCGAGCAGTACTACAGTTCAGAGATCAACCACGGGCGACTGTATCCCAATCTCGATACGATTGTGAATAAGAACCTTGTCGAGAAAGGACAACTCGACAGGCGAACGAACTATTACGCGATTACAGACGAGGGAGAACAAGCGATTGAGGATCGCCGTGAGTGGGAATCCCAGTACGTCGACTGAATTGAGAGCGGAATCGCCCTTGATCATTCCTTTGTTTCCTTAAACCAGTAATTATAAGATGTAGACTGAGAAGTTATATCAGCCACAACTGAGGGAATCTGTTGGCGTAGTAGTCATGACTACCTCACTCTCAAATGGCATGTTCCAGAGTTCTATCGATGCCTGGAATAAATGTTGCCACGCAGTAACCATGTGTTCAGCTGGGCGTCTGCGAAAGACAGGGGTACTTGTCGAACATGGACGTTCAGTAAGAACGGTATCACACTGTGGACACACATACTGGATATAGTCATCTTGAGTCTGGAGAACCCAATTACCCTCAACAGAGTCTGCATAGTCACACTCCCAGCAGAACAGCATCGATTTCTGATCTTCTGGACTATCGCTGTCGTGGTAAGAGAGATGAGGATTCATGTCCTAAAGGAGGGGAGCAAGCAAGATAGTTCTGTCTACACATCTCCTTAGGTAATTAAAGGAGGTAAGAAAGATATCACTTCTGGACGAGTATCCTATATCACGGGCGAGTTTAGAACGCTAAATGGACACTCACTGCAATAGTGTAGCAATAAGTTCGCAGCCGTGGTATACGGATAGGTCACTAAAATAGACTACTCTCCGCACTGCGAGACGCTTGTTGCGCTCGAGCGCGAGGGCAACCTCGCGGACACGTCGGTGACGCCGTGCCTCTTAGGAGAGGTGGACCCTACTCAGAACGAGCGTGACTGCTATCTCTTGATGCAATAGACTTTCCGTGTGGCACACTTTCTACTTGTATGACGATAGATACTGGCGATTCTGTGACGCTTGAGTACACAGGGCGACTTGACGATGAAACAGTGTTCGATACCTCCCGGAAATCCGTCGCCAAGGAGACGGGCCTCGCCGAGGCCCAGCCCGACCGGGAGTACGCGCCGCTGACGGTTAATATCGGTGACGAGCAGGTTATCGAGGGAATGGAGAAGGGACTGATCGGCTTAGAGGTTGGGGAGACTGAAACCCTGACGATCCCGCCGGAGAAGGCCTACGGTGAGCCCAGCGACGATAATATTCAGGAGTTTGAAACCGAGGAGCTCCGAGAGATGCTCGGCGGCCAGACGCCTGAAGAGGGCTCCTATCTTGAGGCCCAGAACGGCAGCCAAGGCGAGGTTGTCCACGTCGATGAGGAGGTTGTCCGAGTGGATTTCAACCCTCGTCTCGCCGGCGAAACGCTGACGTTCGAAGTCGAAATCATCGACGTCAACTGACCTCGAGCGAGGCATTTCCAGCAGAGCGATATAAGCATCATTCCCGCAACTTACTGGCTTGGCCTACCAACCGGAAGTGTGCCTTGATTATGGACAAGAGAAATACTCTCCAGTCACCGGTAGATTCTCCCAATAGGGATCAATCAATTCAATGCACTGCTTGTGAGTCTGCTCTACAGTCACCGGGAAGAGAAAGCATCTCATTCCTGCTCCTTGACCAATTTACTATTCCACTCGTCGGGTGTGACAACCACCTCGAAGAGTTCTGTTCTCTCTGCGGCCTCGCTACTGAAGATCGCGCCGAACTTCTCAACCACCGTCCGGCCGGCGGAGTTCACTGTCCGAGTTGTCGCCATGCACCGCACAAGCCACAACAACCGATCATCCCAGTTGGGGGCGGTGGGCTGGCTATACTCGCATGCTCAACCCATCAGTCAGACGTACTCGCCCGGTTCCGCACAGGCCTGCAGGTACGACACCATCTCAATTCCACACTTGACGCATTCTCCACTAACCCGTGACGGAGGCTAAGCCGACCGAGTGATTGGAACTCCTATCTGCTGACTTCATCCTCTGGATGTTGCACGCTTTTTATCAGTTGAATCATGGGTCAGACTCTATTGCGATACATCGCTCAGCTGTACTTACCATTTGTCGAGGTGTCTAATGATGGGTATGAGAACTGTTCTATGACACCCTGGTGATGAAGTAGCACTCGGCGAGTGAATTGCAATCACCACTTTCGATAATAGGATGAAAGCCCCTGTCACGCTCGAGTCCCGCGCCTGGCGAGACGCACGCGTCTCGCTGCCCTTCGCTCGTTTTACTCGCGAAGACCTCGCTGCGCTCCTCACAGGTTGCAGTGCTTGCGTCGGCGGGGTTCCTCGAGCATACCAGCCCCTTTCAGACCCGCCCACGTAGACTGATTAGGCGGCTGTTGCGTTGGTTGCCCGCTCTTGGTATTCCGCCCGCCCCGCTCGCCGCGTGCCGCCCTCCGCGTCGCTCGCGACCGACCATTCCGGGCTGCGGTTCGCTCCTGACGTCGCTCACCGTTCCGGGCTACAGTGAATCTGGTCTCGACGCCAGCATTAAGCGCGTTTTCGGTTGCGCCCCTCGCGGGTTTTCGCGTTCCAGCGCTTGGTGCCGCCTGCGCTGTCGCGCGCCACACTGCGGCGCGCGTTCTCGACGACAGTCGCGCTGGACGCGGACCCACAGTCCGGGCCGGACACGAGAAACGGCTTAAAGCTGGCCGCTTGCTTCGGGCGGGACGCCGCGCGGTGCTGGTTGGGTTACCTCATTCAGGCGCGCTCTCGCTCGCGCCCAGATGGGCGCTCACGAAGGCGCGAGCGCGAGCGCGCAGATAGATCTAGTCGGTCGGTGTCGTCGGAAAACCGCGATGTCCTAGCATCGCGGTGGTAGGCGCATGAGCGCCTTCAGCGGTACAGGTGAGTACCAATGTCTAGTAACAACTCGAGTAGCAAGGTCGTTACGGTCGATGAACAGGCACTCAAACAGGCGGACGAGCAGGCGGTCGATGAAGATGGCTTTCCGGTCGTCGACGAGACGCCGGAATTCGAGGCAACGGTTGAGCAAGAGGTCCAAGCAAAGGTGGATGCGAACCACCCAGACGGGATCGTCGATACAGATGATGACCGGATCTATGGCGCGACCCTCGAACAGGAAGAGCGCATTCGAGCGCGAGAAGACGAACTTGAGCGGATCAGTGCCCAAGCCGAGATAGGAACACAAGACGGTCGTGCAAAGCGGACACGAACGATCGCTGCGAACCAGAACAAAGCGCGGCGTCTCGAGTTCCAGAAACGGGCGGCGAGCGTGAACCCAATGGCGGACCCGGAGCAATCGGATCCCCGAACAGAACTCACCCAAGAGCAGTTGGCGGCTGTGAACAAGCAGTCGATGCGACTCGCGAAGCAGTTGGATGGCTGGTCTCGAGCGGCGATCAGCCGGCGATTGAGTGAAGCCGTTGTCAGTGGCCAAGACCTGACAAGTGCGGTCGTCAACGTGTTCGAGGAACTGCAGACGGCGCCCGGACACGTCATTCCCATTGGAAAACTCGAGGAGGTCTCTCGAAAAGAGGTGAGCATCGAAGGGCGTGTTGAAACCCTGTGGGATCCCTCGCATCCAAGCATCGCACAGGTTGGTCTCATCGCAGACGACAGTGGCCAGACACGCGTGACGATCTGGAAGTCATCAGACGCGCCGTGGATCGAGGAAGGCGAGCAGGTGCGGATTCACAAGGCTGCCCGGAACTGGCACGAAGGCCGTGTTTCACTGGCCGTGACTGGCTGGACGACGATCCACTTCCCCGAGCTCGGCCGCTGGTGGGAATAGCCGGGGCGGAGCCTCTTTTTTTGCTGGTGTAAACGCAGTCACCGCCACCTCCCACCACCTCCACGGTCCGGGCTGCTCACGGCCGATGGCCGTTTCGCTGCCGGGCTTTCGCCAGAGTATGAGTTTATTTTATGACGTTGCTGGCACATAATAGTTAGTAATATAGTTTCTTTATTCAGAGTCGGATGCGGAAACGGTACATCTCGATTCGGTAACTGTGCGTGCGAACTGAACGGGGCACACTTAATCACTCAGTTAATCAAAACAGCAACGGATCGTGAAAATAATGCGTATTTAACGTTATGTGGGTTCATAGCTGAAGCCAAGGGATATAGGATAGTCAATTATGATGATGTATTTGACGCATTGGCAGCCAGCCACCGACGACAATTACTGGTAAAATCACTCTCCAGCCCCCAACACGTCCCAAAACCGTCTGGCATTTCCCGGGAGGTTGCAGAGGCGGACGAGAACCTACTTCAGAGACATCTATCCAGTTCTCGAACGATTACAGAAGTGGATGAGTACTCGGTCAGTATGCACCACATCCACCTTCCGAAATTGGTAGAGTATGAATTCATCGAGTGGGACCAAGACGATTGTTTCGTAACAAAAGGTCGCCGTTTTGACGAGAGAAGACCTCATCTCAGACTATTGGCTGAACAGCAGGATGAACGCCAGACAAAAAGTCCCGTCCTAACCCATCGGAGGTGAGGTTTGGGTGAGACAGCAGACTATGTTCAGTATCTCTTCTGTACTACTGCTAACTCGAGATCGTCTGTCCGACCTTGTTCAAGTTCCCAGACGGTATTTTCGGTTTGTTATTTCAGGACTCGCTCAGGCCACAGTGCGTAGACTCAGGTCATTACGTCGCAAGGAGGACGACGCCGGCAGCGCCGAGCGCGATACCGAGGGCCTTCTTCGCCGTGACTGCCTCTCCCAATACGACGATGCCGAGGAGTGCTCCACCAACGAGGAACATCCCGAAGATCGGCACGACGACGCTGACGGGGCCAGTCGAAAGAGCGCGGAAATAGCCGACGACAGCACCAGCGAGACAGAGTCCTGCTGCGAGTGCGAACCCGACGGGCCGGGTCGTCACCGACGGAACTGACCACTCACCAAACAAGGCCGCCACAGTTGTCGCTCCCACGGCCAGTGTGCCGACCGCAATCGGCATGACAGTGAATGTCGGCAGGTCTTGCATTGCGATTTTCATAAACAGGAACGCGAACGAATAACAGGCCATCGCCAGCAGCGCCCATAACACGTAGCTCACGGACCCGCCCCCTCCAGATTAAATATTACTCGTCCTTGCCAGTGAGTCATATGTTCACATGAATATCTGGAGGCCGCAAAATAAAACCCTACCGACCGAACGATAACTGAATTCGGTGCCAGCGTTCAGTCAGTCTACTGTATGCAGCACGGTCGCTGAAACCTATCATCGCTTGAGGATTTCAACACAGCCCAGTATTTCAAATCTGGGCATGTCCATCCGGAAATCTCAGACCCGTCATCGAGAAATCGGCCTGCCCCCCTTACGTGAAGAATCGCGAGGACACGGGCACCGAAATCATAAGGCTTTCCGTCTAAAGGAGTATATGGCTAAGAAGAGCGAGCCGCCACAGCAGTCTTCGCACAGGAATGCACTAACGATCTTCGCAGTGGTAAGCACGGCGCTCGCCGTACTGCTCGTCTTCACATACTTGCAATACGTCTTGCTCGCGATCGTGCTCGCATACGTTCTCACACCCGTACAACGGAGACTCGAGCAATGGCTGAGCTCGGCGACGGCAGCGGTCGCCACCATCGCGATGTCGATAGTCGTATTTTTCATTCCGGTCGTATACGTCCTCGCTATCGCTTTTCAGCAGGGCCTGGCACTCCTCACCGCAATCCAGGAGGGAGCGTTCAGACCGGGCCGTATCGAGGACCGATTCGAAACCATCGGATTCGTCGTCGACCTCGACCTGTTGTACGCGACCTATCAGGATCCTATCACGCAGACCGCGCAGCGACTCGCTACTGGCACACTCTCCGTCATCGGCGGCCTCCCGGGTGTGCTGATTGGGCTCACCGTGACAGGTTTCGTCCTCTTTGCACTGTTACGCGACGGCGACCGGTTCGTCGCGTGGCTGGAATCGGTCGTCCCCGTCGACGATCGTGTACAGCGAGAACTGTTCGTAGAGCTCGACCACCTCATGTGGGCCTCCGTCGTGGGTAACGTCGCTGTCGCGGGCATCCAAGCCGTGCTGTTAGGGATCGGACTAGCACTCGTTGGTATGTCCGGGGTCGTCTTCCTGACCGTCGCGACCTTCATCCTCACGCTGCTCCCGCTAATCGGCACGTTCGGTGTCTGGGTGCCAGTTTCGATCTATCTTCTTCTGGTTGGACGGCCCGTGGCAGCGAGCGCGATACTGGTGTATGGTTCGATAATTAGCGTCTCCGACATCTACCTTCGGCCAGTAATCATCGGGCGGAGCGGGGCGATCAATGCGGCAACCATCGTGGTGGGCATTTTCGGGGGACTCGTCGTGTTTGGAGCGATTGGCCTGTTCATCGGGCCCGTGGTCCTTGGGGGAGCGAAAATCATACTCGACCTATTCGCTCGGGAGAACGCGCAACCGATCGCCGACTAATTGCAACCGTCTCCGTCATCCATTTTCACCACTTGAAAAATCAGCTCTCGATATCTCTCCGGCTGCAAGAACAGGGGTGGGACAGGCATAACCGTCCAGCGCCCCTTCTAGTAGAGAGTTACACCATGGATATCTCCGAGATCCTTTCGACGAAGTTCACGGAGTTCGACATCGGCACACCGCTCTCGAAGGTCGCCGGGGCGTTCGAGAACCAGGAACTCGATGCCGTCGTCGTGACGGACGGCGACGAGTATCGCGGTGTCGTTAGCCGTCGACAGCTGGCGTCTTCGTCCAACCAGCCCTCGGCGAAGGTCGGCTCACAGGCACAGCACGTCCCGACTGTCGAACGCACCGAGGATGTCCGCGAGGTCGCGCGGCTCATGATCGGCAGCGACGCCAAAACGCTCCCCGTACTCGACGACGACCGTGTCGTCGGCGTGGTGACCGGCGATGCGGTCCTCGAGGCCGTCCGTCCGTTTCTTGACGCGGCGACCGTCGACGACGCCTACACGGCGGAGTTGGTCAGTGCGACGCCCGAAACCACGATCGGGAAAGCGCTCAATATGCTCCGAGAAGCCGGCATCGCCCATCTTCCGGTCGTCGATGGGGACGACCTCGTGGGTATGCTGAGTCTGTACGACGTCATCGAGTTCACGACGCGAGGCGGCAGCAAGAGCCAGGGCGGTTCGTCGAGCGGCTTCGGTGGCCGCGGCGGTGGTGGGCAGAACCGTGGTGGGTTCGGCGCGCGCGAGGGCGATGCCGACCGGATGCTCGATCTCCCGGTACGGAACCTGATGTCCGATGCAGTCACGACGGTCGAGCGGAGCGCACCGCTCGACGGGGTCGTCGAGACGATGTTCGAGCGGGAGATCTCCTCGCTCGTCGTCACGGCCGACGACACCGACGAGCCGATCGGTATCATCACGAAAACGGACGTCATCGAGGCGCTCACCTGGGAGCGCGACGATCGGAACGCCGTGCAGGTGTTCGGACTCGACTTACTGGAGGGGATGGACCACGACGACGTCTCCGCGCTGATCGAGCGCATGACCTCGAAGTACGGCGAGATGAGCGTGATCAAGGCCAGCATCGAACTACAGGAGCACAAGGAACAGAGCCGGGGTGTGCCGCTGGTACTCGCACGGATTCGACTGGTAACCGACCGTGGCTACTTCACTGCCGATGGGGAGGGATACGGTGCCTCCCACGCCCTCCGTCTCGCAGCGAACGCTGTCGAACGCCAACTCCTCAAGGGGAAGACCTACGGCCACTCGAAGAAGCATCCCGACACTGACGAGCAGGCACAACTCTATGGCTGGTGGCTTGGCGGGTGATCGGATCAATGTCTACAAACAGACGAGTACCCGTTTCTAGCCGGTATGCTCACTAACTGTCAAAGCGAGCCTGGATCTTTTGCTATCTTTCTTCAAGGAGAGAATCCCGGCGTTTACGCC
>NZ_JBGUAZ010000018.1 GCF_041821085.1 Natrinema sp. HArc-T2
CCCTCACGTAACTCTCGCCACGGCTCCAATCTGGCCCGTAGTCCAGTTTCTGACCGGTGTTCAGGACCGCGTTGGTTTCCATTCCCTGTGGGCTTGAGACAGCAACTCGTCGCATTCCAGAAGCCGTCCGGGAATGACTGTTGCTCACGGAACGAGGTTCTCTCGTTCCCTCGAATCGTGATAAGTCGTGAGAAGCGCCCATCATGGGAGTTCACTCCCATTTACACTAGCGATAACGTTTCTTATAGGCTCGTCGAGAGTGCAAGTCTGTCACAATATCGCTCTCAATTACGAGATCATGGACTGTAGACCCCCAATATCCCAACGGCGGTCGGGATTCCACGTTAGTCACGTCGTAAGAAATATCAGGCAATCGAACTTTCCTTATCTCTTGCAGCCGTCAGGTGCTCTTGCCCCCATTTGGCCATCTCCTGAATCACTGGCTCCAGCGATTTCCCGTGTTCGGTCAACGAATACTCGACTCGGACCGGTTTTTCGCTGATGATCGACCGCTCGATCAGCTGTTTTGCTTCGAGGTCCTCAAGTGAGTCTGAGAGCACTTTGCTCGAGATCCCGCCGACTTCTTCTTTCAGTGCGTTGAAACCAAGTGGTCCGTTGGCAAGCAACCGATGGAGAATGACGGTGTGCCACTTCTTGCCGATTAACGTCGCTGTGGAGGTAACGGGACACCAGTCTTCGCCTGCACACCACACTTCCAGTTGCTCAGTCGACTCGCTCATATCTGAACAATAGTGCTGGAACAGTATATAGTTACGTGTTGTAACCAAGTTACTAGTCAGTACTATCTTTTGTCGGTCGATACATCCTGCTCACGGTACGTTCCCTGAGTGAGTGTGATACGATACAAACACACTCATACGCTACTCGCCCTAGCCGGTAGTATAGTCTCGAGCAACGAGCGCATACGCCAGCGCAACGGGAACGGCGTAGACGACGTGGCCGACGAGGCTCACGATCGTGCCGGGAACTGCGACGTTCGGGAACGGCGGTGCACCGGGGAAGCCAAGCGTCGAAAGCCAGATAGGCATTACGAGGACCGCGAGAGCGGCAGTTGTCAGCACTCCGTAACCGATTCCGAGTCCGATTGCAGGGCCGATGCGCTTCGCGGGATCGGCAAGCGGCCCGAACTGAACGAGTGCGACGTAGGCTAGGCCGAGGACGACGCCGTGAAACTGGTGGATCGCCCATCCCGCGAGCAAGGCTGGCCCCTCAATGCCGTACATTGCGGGGATCGCCATCTCGAGCATCGGCGCCGGGATGACGTACTGCATGATAAGGCCGAAGAGGACGCTGCCGACGAAGCCGCCAATCGCTCCTGCTGCCCAATCGACGGGCGTGACAGTACTAATCGAGGTTGTCGTTTGTGCTTCAGTGGCCATGTTTGTAGTTACCTTCAGTAACTTCGTTCGCGACCGCCCCACATAATTGTAAGCTAAGCTAGAGGTAATGCCATTACCCAGCAGTAACGTCGATTCGTATCGAAGGAGAGAGTCCTGTCCGAAGGCTGTTTACTCGTGTCACCGTACGGTGTATATGGATCCCGACGCGTTTCGAACAGCGACCGGCCACAATGTGACTGCAATCACTGCCGAGGAAATGCGCGACGTCGATCGAACCGCCGTCGAAGAGTACGGGTTGTCTCTGCTTCAGATGATGGAGCAAGCCGGTCGTGGACTCGCCTGCGAGGCACTGGATCTCGTCCGAGACGGACCGGTCGTCGTCCTCGCCGGTGGCAGTGGAAACGGAGGCGGTGGACTCGCGTGCGCTCGTCACCTCGCCAACCGCGAGATTCCGGTTACCGTCGTCCTCGATCGACAGCCGACAGAACTCACAGGCGTCGTTGCGAGCCAGTACGAGCTGCTTGACTGCATGGGAGTTTCGATCCAAACCGACGTATCGACCGTCGAGACACCGGCACTTGTGGTTGATGCGCTCGTTGGATACGGTCTACAAGGACCGTTGCGTGGCCCGCCTCGAGAACTCGTGCGGTGGGCCGAAAACACGGAGACCAAAATTCTGTCTCTGGACGTTCCGTCCGGTATCGATGCGACAACGGGTGACGTGTCCGGTGACGCAATCCATCCAGTACGGACGTTCACACTTGCCCTTCCGAAAACTGGACTACTCGAAGCAGCAGGTGAATTAATTCTTGGGGATATTAGCGTCCCCCCCGCCGTCTACGAGTCGCTTGAGATTCCGTATACGCACCCGTTCGATCACAACTTTGCCATCAGAATCGACGCAACGAGATCGTGACTGTTGCATGCGATCTCGTTTCGAGGATCTAGACTCTGTATCAGAGGCGAACCCCGCGAGCTACCGCGCCCATGGTGATCGGAAGACGTTACAACGCTAGATCGTCTCGTTTCAGATATGAATGGGAGTAGTCGGCTCGTCGTCGCGACGCATGTGCTGACAGTGCTCGCTGTTGTTCGTGATGAACGCCTTTCTTCGGAAAAACTTGCTTGGAGTCTCAATACCAACCCAGTCGTCGTCCGTCGCCTACTCGGGTCTCTTCGGAATGCAGACCTCGTTACGTCCAAACGTGGACCGAACGGGGGGTTCGCACTGGCCCGGAGCCCAGACGACGTGACACTCTACGACGTCTACGAAGCGCTTGAAGTGGAGTCGATTTTTACGTTCCATCCGAACGATCCGAACGAAGCGTGTCCCGTTGGTGAGAACATCCAGGCAGTCCTCACCGAGACGCTGCAACCGGCGGAGGCCGCCCTGAAAGACGAGCTCAAAACGATAACCATCGCCGATCTCAGCCAGCAGATTCTCGAGCAGGCATCAACGCCGATCGAAAGCGTCGAAAGCGCCGATCTCGGCGACTGAACACGCACTCTCGACGGCGGCTGTTCTTTTCGATGAGTTGTGAGAAGAGCAGTGGCACCTTCGATACGGGTGTGATTCGATAACAGCATATTGTAACATACAAGGTTACAAATAGCGGAGCGGTGATTGATCATTCGATGACGAACGAACTGATCTATCAAGAATGGTCGGATACACAAGAAGAGACAACGATCTCGGTCGACACACACGAACTGACCGTGTCGTATTACGACGAGGGCAATACCAATGCATCCGAAAACCCGCTCGTGTTCCTCCATGGGATTCCGACATGGTCGTATCTGTGGCGTGGTGTCGCACCGGCCTTCGAAGACGATCGACGGGTGATCGCTCCGGACTTCGTCGGCTACGGGAACTCCGCAATGCACGATGGCTTCGATCGGTCCATCCGCGCCCAAGAGCAGGTACTCGACGGGCTACTAGCGCAACTCGAGGTCGACCAAATCGATCTTGTCGCTCACGACATCGGTGGTGGTGTCGCGCTCCGCTACGCGGCACACAACCCGGATGCGGTCGGAAAACTCGTGCTTTCGAACTCGATTGCGTACGACTCGTGGCCAATACAGTTCATTGTCGATCTCGGGCTTCCCGGGACAATTAACGATATGAGTGTTGACGACGTGGATGAACAGCTCACCGGCATGTTCCAATCGACACTCATCGATCCAGACGACGAATTCGTGGAGGGAATGGTATCTCGATTCAGGAGTGATAAGGGTCGGATTTCGCTCAGCCGGAACGTGATCGCGACAAATACAAGTCACACGACTGAAATTGACTACGAAGCCATCACAGCGGAGACGTACTTTATTTGGGGCGAGAACGACGAGTTCCAGCCAATCCAGTTCGCAGAGAGACTGAACGACGATCTCGAGAACACTGCTGGCATCGCCCGACTGGACGCGAACCACTGGGTTCCGGCTGATCGTCCGTCGCAGTATGCCGATCACCTCTCAAGCTTCCTCGATTGAATTTCTGGGAGCTGAACGCCGGAACCTATCCAATCGAGATATCGGCGAGTGCCAGGCGGAGATTCCACCATGTCGAAAGTAATCACGCAGTGGCTCTTCAAGTCCCTACTCAACGAACACGTCTCTGCTCGGGTGTGATCGTCACGGTCGTGTATAGTCGTTGCATCGGCGCTGAAAGCATATGTGACGACACGAACAACGTAGATCATGACACACATTCCGGATCAACTCTATGACCTTCCACCGAGTGGCAAACTCGTATTGAAAGTTCTCGACGTCAATGGTGAGATGACACAGAGCCAAATTGCAACCGAAACTCACCTGAGCAAGCGGACCGTCCGGTACGCACTCGATGCGCTTCGGGATGCCGGCGTCCTTCGTGAACGGATGTATTTTCGTGATGCGAGACAATCGCTCTACTCGATTTCCGACTCGATGCTGACAAACGAGCCGACGTCCATAGACGACTGCCTTTCTTCAAGGTAACCTCCTAACGAGGAGGTCCGCGAGTGCTTATACGTTACCAAGTGTTACCTAGTAGTGTAAGGTAAGCAATCGAGGAGAGACATGTACACAGATACAACACATCCCGACCAGCAGCCAACGATCGGCGTTGACGCCGCCCCGCTTGAGCACTACTCGGCTGTCCAGACGGAAACCAACCAGTTGATCGTTTACGACGAGCAGAACGAAGACGCCTGGATTCAGTCAGACGACTGGATCGACGCACTCACAATGGCGTGATCAACTGGATTCCGGACAACAAGTGGAGAATCGACTGGCAGTTCAGTTGGGATTCTGATGGCTGCCATTACCACGGCTGGCGGTCTCAAGAGATCATATCCGCGATCAGTGTGCAGAGCCTTCGATCTCCTTGTAGTATGTGTCCTCCGACCAGTCGCCGTCGAGATACGCGTTGGCCCACTCGGGTTCGAGAAAGACCATGAAATAAATATCTCCATCCTCGTTTAGAGCGGTCGGCATCGCTCGGCGATCGAATCCTTGATTGACGATATCGGCATATGCATTTCCGAGGATCGCGGCGTCAGCTTCCACTCCGCGGCTGTCTATATACTCTGGGATGAACATTCCGGGTAGCTCCCACCCCGTGACTGAGAGTTCATCATCGATGGCTTCAGCCATCTCTGCAGCGAGTTCTCTGTCCTCCTCACTGATATCATTCCTAACATCCTCTTCCTCGTTTTCGTTTGTACCGCCTAGACAGCCTGCGACGGTTCCGATGCTGATGGCAGTCGCAGTCGTCAGAACGGAGCGTCTCGAGACACCACGGGAAATCTTGGAGAGATTCCGTTTCACCATATATTCTATCCTCATTACGGCTCCAGTTCGGTCCATTAAAATTGATTCCCGGTCGTGCATCGCCGATGAACGATCAAAAGGAGAATAGTTCCGACAGTTCATTCTAATAAAATATCAAGTCATTTGGAAATACGTATAGTACGCTGATAATATATCGCGTGGTTCTCTGACTACGTTCGAAGGGCTGTACGCATCACGTCGGATCTTTTAGCAGTGGTTGTGAGGGTTCCAAGCCCTGTCCTCGAGGAGCGAGTGGGGCGGAGTAATTCACTCGGGTGATTCTTGATCGTGATATCCTGACTGAGCCAACAGTGGATGGGCAGCACTGCTTTACATCCGTATGAATGTTATTCGCTTGTGTATCAGTAGCGAATGACCGCCGAGGCTTCGATGAATCTGTCGGCTATCTCTAGTGGACTGCGTTTTGACCTACCATAC
>NZ_JBGUAZ010000019.1 GCF_041821085.1 Natrinema sp. HArc-T2
GATCCTTGATGCCGATCCCTCGCTCGAAGCGCCGATGGAACTGTAGTATCAATCAACCGTTCCCCATCCTCGTTCACCCAGATCGTTTCAATGAGAGAATGAAGACGACGAACAATATATATTCGTACAATACGGCTGATTTAGGTCGAACGAAGGGGAAGTCGATCCGATATTCTGTCACTCGTAGGCCTCGTACGGCTCGACCAACGTCAGGAGATCTTGTTCCAGTTCACCGCCAACAAACCGGACGTGCCCCGTTTTAGCCTCGTAGTCGATTATCCGAGCCTCCTCCAGTTTTGGAAGATGAGTATGGTGAAGTGCGATTCGGACGCGTTGTTGGTGTTCGTCTGACTCCCGTCTCGGGTCTTCGTTCCGAACCTGGTCTGCAACGCGATCTACGAGCGCATCGTATTCCAGTGTCTTCTCAGAAGCGTTGTCCAACGCGTTGAGGGTGGCGCGTCGGTGTTCGTTCGCTACTGCCGACAGAATCGTATCGGGGGAGATCGATCTCTCACGTCCCGAAGAACCGGTACCCTCATCAATTGACTGTATATCACGTGTCCCCAGCTCTCGACTCTCATCCATACTCACATAGCGTAGTCCCATCTGCCTGGCTCTGTCCCATGGTGCATAATGGAAACAGTCAGTCCATTTCCGCTGCTGACTCGGGCGTGAGAAGTGCGTACCTCCCGAACGTCCCAATAGCACGACGCAGTCGCTCCGTCACTGCTTGATCGGAAATTCCGAGTTCGTCAGCTAACTCTGCGGTCGTACACCCTCGTGGAATGTCGTAGTATCCCCTTCGAATAGCAAGCGTCAACGCTTCTCGTTGGGGCTCACTCAGGCCGTACCACGGACCAGCATCGGGGTCCGTCGGATTGTATATACGGGTTAAATCCAAGGAGATGTGCGCGTCCTCACAACAGGCCTGGCACTGACTCATTGCTTCGCGGTCTGAGAATCGGATCTCGAAATTCCACCCTTTCGGTGATCCAGTAGCACCTAGTATTTGCCCGTCGTGTTCCAAAATGCACTGAAAAAGGTGGTCCTGGCTCGCATCCCAGTCGAGCCTGATGAGCGTCCGGTCGTCGAACACGTCCACCTCCGTGACGCTATTAACCGTTGGATAGCGCTCGACCGTATCGAGAAAGCCGTTTTCGACCGGTTCGTAGACCCAGAAGAGCGGCACGGTCACGTCCCCACTCGGGACGAGCGTTTCCAGTTCGATGGCCGAGGCTTGCTCTAGACTGAGGATTTGCCCGAGTTCAAAAGCATCGGATGGGATGCGAATCTCCGTTATTACACTCATGCTCGCTTGTGCGACTAGATTGCCCGGTCGTACAAAAGGAGATGACATGGTGTACCATGGCTTTCCGGGTGTCAAACGGACTCCCCGCTCGCAGCATACACTATCCCGGCCAACAACTGTGCGTTGGCTCGTCTCAAAGCCATGATACACCACCCATGCCGGTTATTTGTCTGCTAGACGAAAGGTTCCGCATGGCGACTGTGATGGAGTTTACGAGCCCGACAGCGGAGTTCCCACTGGGGAGTGTGTTCGAAAACTTGCCAGGTGTGACGGTCGAACTGGAGCGGCTGATTCCACACCAGACGCTGATTATCCCGTACTTCTGGGTACGCGATGTGGAAACGGCGGATATCGAAGCTGAGTTCGAACAACACGCCGGCGTGAGCAACATCCGAGTGGTCGATAGCGTCGAAGACGAGTATCTCATGCGTGCCGAGTGGGAACAAGAGTACTTCGGCATCCTGAGTGCGTTGGCCAAGGCCAACGTCGTCGTGCTCTCCGGAATCGGTACGAAAGACGAATGGCGATTCGAGGTGCGCGGCGAAAGTCAGGAGACAATTGCCGAGTTTCGAGAGTACTGCCAAGAAAACGACATTCCGATAACAATCACCGCCGTCCACGCGATGCTTCCGATCCAGGGCGAGGGCTACGAGTTAACCGAGACCCAACGTGAGGCGCTGGTGTTAGCCTACGAGCGGGGCTACTTCGACACCCCACGCGAGGTGTCGCTCGAAGAGATCGCCGACGAGCTCGACATCACCCAGCAATCGCTCTCGTCACGCCTTCGACGCGGGCATCGACGCCTCATTGGAGCGACACTCAGTAGTTCGTCGTGACCGTTCGGACAGTCTGCCTTTTAAACCTGCTGTATTATCAGTATCCCTGTTGAACCGACTCAGACGGCTAGAATCAGTCTAGATGGGTACAACGATATCTGGGGTTGGAGTAGAAGCGGTTGAGTACGCTCAGGAATCTGGGACTGTTCGCACCCAGTTCGATCAGGAGAAGACACCAGCGAGCATGGCTGTTGTCGCAACGCTGGCGGACGTAATGGATACTGACCCTGTAGAACTCGACCCGCTCCATTCCACTGTTGACGCCGACGAATTAGATGCGCTCGTCCGCGTTCGCAACGGGACAAACGGGGATACCCACGCTGCATTCACGCACGAGGGGCACGCAATAACCGTACACAGCTACGGTGTGATCACTATCACACCAGAAAACGAACTCACAGTGGAGAAACACGAAAGGGGGCGGGAAGATGACGTCTGAGGAGACCTCGCTTGCGTCGAAGGAAGAATTAAACGCGGAGCTGAAAGACCTCCTTCGCAGGGCCTACGAGAGTGGAATCGATGTGGAAGGCGGATTCGAATGTCGGAATGGGGTCGAACATCCTGACTGGGACGTGATCGTCACCGAAGTCGAAAAGAACGAGCATTCGGAGTGAACGACTTCGAGCGTGGCCGGATCGGCAGCAACTACTTGACCTGTGAGTGACGAACGCTGTAACCAAGATCGCATCAAACGGGTACTCTCAGCGCAACAGCGGCGAGTATTACGTGCGCTCCTCAACGAGAGTTCGATGTCTGCTGACCCGATTCTTCGTAAGGGAGAGACTCTCAACTCTGGGGAGTACCCTCACGATTTGTTACGAACTCCATCACGTCCTACTTCCCGAATTATCGGATGAGGGGTTCGTCGAGTTCGACAGGTTCGAAGACAAGGTACGGCGAGGAATGAAATTCAACGAGGTACGTCGGTTTCTTGAACAGATCGATGACGATCATGACGAGTAACCTGGTCCTGTAATCGATTTGCTGCTGAGTGGCGCTTTGGGCTTGCACGACTACTTGAACAACTATTCGCCACTCTGGGCGGGCGCGAGCGACGTTCCCACATGCCGGGCAACGTTTTGGATGGTCTTGAAGATACGTCTGCATGAAGTCGATGAATGACTGCGTCCCATGACGGTGCGTCCGCATTGGTCAACCGTACGGGAAGCTCACGTGTCAGCGTATTCCACCCGTTAGTTCTTCACCGGTGCGTGACCTCCTCCTCGCCGTAAACGGCGAGGCTTCCCACGGCACCGCACCGCTGGGTTGGGATATTCGGTAGTTCCCATCGAGTCAGAAGATAGCCACAACTGACAGGGTTAGATTCTCAGGAAGCGTCTGGATGGGTGTTGATGAAGTTGTTGTACCACCCAGACACTGTCCTTACGGCCGCTGACCTCGAAAAGTTAGCGCTTGATCTCCTCTCTGAGATCCCGATCCCCGGAGTCGAAGGCTATGGCTTCGACTCCGGGATCATCCGGCAGACACTCCTGCAAGCCGCTGTCGATCAGAAATCCATCAAGGCTGTCACTGACAGCACTCTCGGAACGTACTCCGACGACTACACACTCGCTCAGCTTCATACCGTTCCTGCTGCTGAACTCAAAGCCGTCGTTAACGACCTCCTCGCTCAGCAAGCGGCGATGATCCTCGGCCCCGGCCCGAGGATCATCTGCCTCGACTTCGTCGACATCCACTACCACGGCTGGCCACACCGTGATGCCGGAGAGCTCTGTCATACGATACCCCGCGATGGCACCTCCCAGTGCCATCGCTACCTTGTTGGGTTTGTCCTTTGCCGAGCCAAGCCGCTCGTCGTCGCGGTTACTCCTGTCCGAGGTGATGAACCCAAAAGCGACGCGGTCGAGCGACTGCTCGACCACGTCGCGGCCCTTCCTTTCCCTGTCGCTGGCCTCCTCGTTGACCGCGGATTCTACGACGGAACGTCGATCGAGCGACTGGATGCAGTCGCACCAGTCGCTCTCCCTGTCATCCGTCGTGGAAAACAGATGGCTGAGAAACTAGACACGTCGGTCTCTTACTGGACGGAGTAT
>NZ_JBGUAZ010000020.1 GCF_041821085.1 Natrinema sp. HArc-T2
GAAAGAGATCTCGTCGTCGTAGTAGGCAGCTGCGATTTCCTGCGTGAGCGCGTCGTCATGGGCCGCCTCTTGGAGGTACTCTCGCAACGCAGTTACGAGGACATCCGTCCGGTCTTCCCCGAGGACGTCTGCGAGGGCGTCGGTCCGGTCGATAAGTCGGTGGGGCGCCCGGAACTGAACGCGCTTTTTGTCGCTACTCATTATGTGTACATTGTGAGCCAGTTCACTTAGCAGTTATCGTGTGTACAATGTGAGCCACGCTCCCCTCACGTCGACGACAGCACGGTTCGCTCAAGAAGAAATGTAGCTGATTAACTGTGTGGCCACGTCCTCGGTCCGTTCGTCAACGAGAGCGGTCATATGGAATTCCACCTCTGTCGCACTGTTGAGGGTCGCGAGCGACCACGGAAGGACGTGACTTCGTTCCCCGAGTGGCTCGCCTTCGTAGTCGTCGTCGCGGAGCGTGAGTGACTCCTCATGGTAGGTCTTCGTGGAGATCAGGACGGTGATCAGCTGTACGCCGTGGTTCGGGAACCGAGGTGTTCCTAGAACAAGCATCGGACGACCTTTGTCCGAGAGCGGATCGGTCCCCCAGATGATGTCGCCGCGTTCTAGTTCATCGAACGCGGTCACCGCACTTCCTCCATCTCGTCAGTTTTCAACTCCTCGAGATCTTCCTCGCCGTACTGCTCGTCTGCAGTCTGGTGGTGCTGGTGAAGTCGGTAGGCGGCTCGAAGCCGGTCCTCGTTGTCTGTGATCGCCCAGTACGGGCGCTTGTGCCGCACAAGACCTCGTTCCTTCAGTCGCGAGAGGATCGCACTAACGGCGTCCGTATCCAGTTCGAGTTGTTCAGCAATCGTCGCCGCCTTCCACGCCCGGTCGTCGTTCTCGTCAAGGAACAGCACGATCCGCTCGGTGTCGTTTCGTTCCTCGAATTCATCGTCGTCGGCGTTCTCGAACTCGTCGATATCGATGGTGCCGCTCGACATAGATTACTGTTGGTAGCGTGGGTGCATAGCTATTTGGGTGTTTGTTACTAGAGGAGCATACCCACGTCTGAAGGCAGGTCAAACTCTGTCATTCACTTTGTCGGCGTCGTGATGAGGTGTTCCTCGAGGTCGCGTGTCCAGTACGTCGCCGGGCCTCCGGGACTACACCTCGCACACAGCTGTAGCGAGCCCTCGAGATGGCCGAGTTCGACGCGGAACCGCGTGAGGGCTGCAAGCGCGTCGACGACGAGCCCACAGCCATCGCAGGTGCAGTGATCGCGCTCGTCAGGGTCCAGCTCCGCCTGGATAGCGCAGTCGATACAGATGGGATGAGAGACTCGCTCGTCTTTTCCCCAGGTATGTGCCTCTCCGGCCTCGGTGCCGGGCAGGGCGTCGCAGAAGGCACAGCCAGCGAGCGTCTGCTGCATCACTCACCCTCCTTGTCGGCGTTGCGGGCCGCCGTCCAGCCTCGATGGAAAACAGCAAGCTGAGTGCTCGAGTCAAAGGCGGTCCCACTTGGCTCGTGGACAAACACCCGCTTGCCAGGGACCGGCGTCACCACACCGTTATCGATGAGTTCCGTAACGAGCTGTCGGGCGGTTGTCTCGCCGAGATCTGCTGTCACGACGCGAGTTGCATCCTGATCACGGGCAACGAGTCTGGCCTCGAACCGGCTGTAATCGTCTGCAGTGTCGTCAATCGGATTTGAATCAGTCATTGTCAATCACATGGCGGCTCACTGTTGAGCGCGCCTCGTGCCTCATGGCGCCAAAAATTCGCTGCTGGAAGTACAGTCAGAAGAACCGTATCAGAAGGTGAAGGTGCATACAGATATTAGGCACCCATTCGATTGGGAGTAACCGAGTTCACTCTGGAATCGTCTCCTCGAGTTTTGGAGGAAGTCGCTGAAGACAGGTTTCCAGAAAGCTTAGCGGCGCTTCTGCTTCGAGATGTCCTGGTTCGTGGGTTAATTCCTCATCGGTCTCGATCTGGAAATGGGTTGTCCCAAGGTCTTCATGATCATCGTCTTTGTGCCATCCCAAGCTGACTACGTCATCAGCCCACTGAACACGCTGAACGTCAATGTCGGCACGTGGCCGCCATGTGACCTCGAAGGTGGCCTGCTGCCGTGGAAATTCTTCGCCTAAGAATATCTCAGTCTCGACGTCAGCAACGACAGATCGAGGACGGAGTCGAGATGGTCGATACCGAACATCAGAAAACCCCGGTTCTTTTTCGAGTCGTTCTTTGAGGCGACGAAGTCCTTCGCGCCGAGTGAATCCTCGGCCACCAGCAAGAAAGAGTACCATCTTTCCCTAGCCCTCTTGGGGAAGTGTGTCTGAACCACGATTTGCGAGACGCGGATCTGCATCAAGTCGCGTTAGTGAACTTTGAAGGCTGATCGCAAGCTGAAGTGCTTCACGCACCTGAATGTTGTATTCCCATTCCTCGATCACTTCGAGGCGCTCGCGTCGATCGTCAGCTGACAGATCCTCACGTCCAATGCTCTGTCGAAGCTTTTCGAGAGATTCAACATTATATGTTGACTTCCACGAGTCGATTTCCTCACCAATCGCACGCAGTTCATTAGTGAGTTCGTCTACTGACTGCTCTTCAGCAAGAGACCGAACTTCACGGAGGAATTGCGTGATCTCATCGGGCTTGTAGCATGTGCCGTCGGCTGTTTCAATGGCCTCGAGCTCTCCTTGATCAGCCATTCGATCAAGGTATTTAACAGCCGTATCTCTCGAGACATCCGCCTCTTCGGCGATCCAGCCCGCATTTCGTGGTGTCGTTCGCGTTAAGGCGACATGCCTGACACGGTCTGCACTATCCATCTCTTCTGGCCACACCTGTGATCGGTCGCTCATTGCTCGCTTTATGATCTCTGTGAACTAATAGTTTAGTGTCGGTCAGAATTATTTTGTATTCTAATGCTTGAAGCACAGTCAAGTCGAAGACACTGCATGATACGTACTGGAGTCAGTGATCGATATTCACAGCGGTCAGGAGTACTGACAACTGCTAATCATTTCTCATCACTCCGGAGTCCTGTTCGAAGTTGCCACGTTGGCTTCACCCTGAACGTATCTGGTTCCTCAGCAGGATGCGGATGACTCTGATTCGTCGCCAGTGACGCGGGCCGTGCGAGGCGGTTGATCAGTTCATCACGGACGTCCTGCCGAGACATCGTCTGCTCGTGCCAGCCAAGCCGTTCGTCGTAATGGCGCTTCTCGAATCTCTCGCCAACCGTATCGGCAGCGATGTACTGCGTCAGTTTAACCCCCCAGACGTTCGACGATCGATACTCGGCACCGACGTCTGCATGTGTGAGTTCGACGAGAACACACTCGACAAATGAGACGAGTGACTCCCGACTTCGGTCGTTCGGAACGCGTAACTCGAGGCCAGCCCAGGGTTGCTTGGAGGGTTGCCGGTGAGTTGGTGTCCGATCAATTCCACGGTCTCGTGGGTGCTGTCGCTCAGTAGTCATTCTCTATCTCGGGGCAGTTCGATCGCCCCGCACCCATCTCGGGGCGAAAAAATACTCCGGAGGGGTCGTTTTAGAATACGTAGCTCTGTTGAAACCGGGTTCTTTAGCTGTTTATTTCCGTGGAATCACTGCGCACTACAGGTGCTTATTGACCGCTGGGATT
>NZ_JBGUAZ010000021.1 GCF_041821085.1 Natrinema sp. HArc-T2
ACGCTGATCAAGGTACTACATTCTAAACAGGATGTATAGCTTGGAAGCCCGAGAATTGGTTCCTTGCTTGTTTCCAACAGAAATATCCTTGTATTGTGGTTTTAAAAGCTGTTATAAGAAACTCAAATAAAGGAGTGTATGGTGAGAGTATATAGGCCAATTGTTGAAACTAGTTTTGGTTCCCCACTGGAAATCGCATCATTTCCCAATGAGTGAATTCTGATATGTATCTTGCAGACGCTCGTCGTTTGATGGCCCCTCGGCCGGAGAGAGCCAGCGGCGTTTGTACCAGTGTACCCTAGCCTTCCTTTGGATGATTCTGAAGGTGCAGAGGAGTATGGAACAGACTTAGATTCAGTAATAAGGACGTCGGGCTGTTTTCAGGCCGTAATAATGTCCTCGACGAACTTCAAGACACGGTAATCTGGTATAATTGTGCTTGACAAGGTGGTGAAAGCCTCGAATTCGAAAGAATTGGTGTCTCATTCTGTGCGAGACTCGATAACCGCGAATTATACCAGTTGACGGAATTTTCCGCGGATTGCGGAGAATTCACCGATATCTGTCGTGAACAGACGATACAGAGCCTGAAAAGTGCATGACGGGGATTCTAATCTCGTCGAGTCTTCTCTCACATAGAAATATATCGATGATGGTAGTTCAGTTGTGGAGATTAGAACTCCACTCCAGCAGATTCAGCGTCAGTCAATTGATTGTACATCTCCTCTGGGAAGGGGAGACTTCCCCAGATTGAGTATGGACATTGGTCCTGTCCAATACAGTACCGCTGCATGTCGTCGTTGTCGCAGTTCATCGGCAGCGGGATGCCGCCTCCGCTCGTGTTAGAAAACTCGTAGCGGATCTGGTAGTCAGTGACTTGTTCATCGTACCATGGCCACCGCGAGAAGACATCCTTGAGATCCGCGACAATCGTCTCGAGGTCACTGTCTTGGTACTGTGGCAGCCACATCACCATCCGGGCGAAGTTGTACAGGTCCTTTCGGACTGGTTTCTTCTCGTGGAGGCGTTCGGCCATGTTCGCCATGCAGGGGAGTTCAAACAGATCACCGATTGACTCGACGGTGAGGGGCTGGACGCCACGCGTAGATTCCTGAATCCGATAGTGGTTCGTATTTTCGTGCTGCCGAATGGTCAGGCTCCGGTGGTCGCGCTGGGATGCGAGAAGATTCCCGAGACTCCGGGGACTCGAGATGCGATTACACACGTCTCGTTTCCAGTCCGCTTCCGGAGCGTACGCCTCCACTGCTTCAAACAGCTCCTTTGCCGATTGGAACGTTCCCAGTGAGACGACCTCGTCTGGAGCGTCTCGGATCGCATCCCGAAGCACACGGACGGTCCGTTCACCAGGCTCCCAGTCTCTCCAGATTCGGTCGTGGTGTCCCGTCTCGATGAAACGGTCGATACGCTCGGTGATGGCCGATTCATTTGTCGTCAGCCATATGAGCTGGTCCTCAGAGAGGTTCTCCTCTTGGACTCGCAAGAGCTTCTTGAACGCACGTCTGGCGTACTCGCGATACTTCGTATCGAAATCACCGACTGGAACGTAGAGTCGGTTGTCCTTGATGCGAGTGAGCAGTTCTCTACTCTTTCCTGTCTCAGTGTTGGCGTGGACGAGACACTTCCGTGACGCCGCAGCCATCGGAATCTCGAGATATAACCCCTCGCGGCACTGC
>NZ_JBGUAZ010000022.1 GCF_041821085.1 Natrinema sp. HArc-T2
CCAACCCAGCGGTGCGGTGCCGTGGGAAGCCTCGCCGTTTACGGCGAGGAGGAGGTCACTCCTCATCGATGTTTATTGGACAACCTCACGGAGAAGAGCACTGCTAATTCGCTACCCTGTACTGGGTGAGTCTACTATCGGGCAAGCAGACGATGCAATCCACGTCTACGAGGACCAGCTTTGTGAAGTACTGAAACTTACTTGTCCCATTGGGTTCTGAACACTAGAAACTCAATGGTCGAGATTCCCGATTCCCTTTGCTCTCTGTTCAGCGCCCCAGTCGAAGAGCAAAATGGAACATACGTTGTTGAAGTTCCCTCGAGTGAAGTTGATCACGAGGCGTTGTCAGCCGGCGAAACGTATCGCGTAGCGATTCTTGAGTCACCTGCCTCGACTGAATCATCGATGCAACAGGGGACACAGCAATCTCCCTCTCAGGAGACCGTGAGCCACACCCCATCGGGACCCCCTGTCGAGGAAGGCGAGGTACGTACTGTAACAATCGAGACTGTCGGCGATCAGGGCGACGGCATTGCAAAAGTCGAACGTGGCTATGTCGTGATCGTCTCTGGAGCTCAACCTGGTGACGAGCCTACCATCGAAATTGAGCAGGTTCAGAAGAACGTCGCATTTGCGAGCATCGTCGATAGCGATCCACGAGCACTGTGAAAGTCTAGCCAGATAGCCGAGAGCTTGATCTGTTCACCTAATCTGCTTACACCGGTGATTTTCTGCGCCTGAGTGGGTGAGGCGCACACTCGTGTGCCTCGAGGCCACGAATGAGTACAGATCGACCACCCGAGAGCGACCCGCATCGAGATCGACCGACAGACGAGTACACGAGCGACCGTGATCGCAGCTATCCAGGAGACATTGCCCGACTGAACGGACACGAACTCGTCGCGATCGACGAGTGGCTTCCAGGCGCGGAGCCAACACCGTACGAACTCAATCTCACTGATGGCTACGAGTATCGTACACGGTACTGGCGCTGCAGAAAGTGCAGCCAAGAACGCAACCATCGCGACGAGTTCACCACCCCCTGCGACAACCCCCAGCCGACGACTGCCCTCGAGGCAGGTGGCTACTCGATCGACGACCCACGAACTCGCCGTGCACTGAACGAACATCTGGACGTCCGCTTTGCGACAGTGGGCCCGGTCTACGAGGTCGAGAGTGAGAGCGGGAACACCTACAAGGTCGATATCGAGGCAACAACGTGTACCTGTCCTGATTTCGAGCAGCGCCAGCCAGACAACGGCTGTAAGCATCTTCGGCGTGTCGACCTCGAGATCCGGACAAGACTTGTCCCTGCGCCGGATGGCACGTTCAGCCGCTAACCGTCGAGTTATCTCGTCACGCGAGACGGTTTGTATCCCCCAGAAGGGGTGCGGGTGTTCGAAGAGAGTCTACCGCAGCAAACCATGGGCGTCACAGTAGACAAACACTGACAGACAACAGCATAGCCAAAAAATCTCACACCCCACACCTCATTTCCTGAGTCATTGTTTACCCCCCACAAGTTGATGAAACCATATAAAAAGAGATGGTTAGTCATTTGATATTGGTTCTTGACCTAAGAGGATCTCTATCATACGGTGGAAAGGATGATAGACCAGGCTTTCTGAGTTACCCACACCGGATTTCCTGAGTGTTTGAGAAAATAGGACACATGAGA
>NZ_JBGUAZ010000023.1 GCF_041821085.1 Natrinema sp. HArc-T2
TGACGCTTGAACGAGCAGCCACCGGACGCGTCCTGATCCTCGCTTCGAGATGCTCCCCTCAAACCGCGAGTCGCCAGACTCGCGGATTATCGGGTTTAGTCCGACGTAACTTACGACCTCCTCAGCTTTGCACGTTGAAGTAGGAGCGTGACGTAGGCGGTGGCAAAGACGGATGATGCCGATTACGGACTTCTTGTCGTGTACGCGTGCGTTCGACGAGTTCGAGTCGCTGTCTCCAGCACAACGTCATCACGCCAAAACCTACGCCACAGGTCTTGTTGCGGCCAGCAACAAGACCGTGGCGGGCATCGCACGCGAAGTCCTTCCAGCCAACAGCAAACGCGCTCTCAACAAGTTCCTCACCGAGTACGACTGGGACGAACAGCAGTTCAACCACGAACGCCTTGAAGAACTCCAGAAACACGGTGAAACACGCTGGTCAAAGGATGGCTACATTATCCTCGACGACACGATCACCGAGAAAGCCGGGGACGAAGTCCCCGGCGTCGGCCACTTCTACGATCACGCCGAAGGTGACACTGTCTGGGGGCAAGATCTCATCTACGCTTTCTACGCTGACGACAAAACCGCCTATCCGCTCACCTTTCGCCTCTACGAAAAGCAAGATGAGGACGACCAAGACCATGACACCAAGTACGATCTCGCCCGCGAGATCGTTACCGAACTCGAAGAAGAGGTAGGTGTTCCTGCGGACACCTACCTCTTCGACTCGTGGTTTGCCCACGATTCTGGCCTTCCTGAACTCATCGAATCCTACGGCAAGGACTGGATCGGCCCGCTCCGGAGCAATCGACAGGTGACCTACGGTGGAGAAGAAATCCGCGTCGATGCGCTGCAAGAGCGCATCGACACGGTTGAGCGCAATATCGAGGACGAGACCTACCACATCTGGACGAAGAAGCTTCCCGTCTCCCAGCTGGGAGACGTGAAGCTGGTTGTCGCCGAGAAAGAGACCGACGAAGACGAAGAGAATCCGGTCAAGTATCTCGCTACGAACAAGATCGACGCACCGACCGAACACGTGATTCGCTCCTACGGAATGCGGTGGCGCATCGAGACGTTCTTCGAGGACTCGAAGCAGGATCTCGGCTTGGGAGACTGCGAGATGCAGACCGACGAAGGTGCCAGTCGCCACTGGCACCTTCTCATGGCCGCCTACAGTCTCGTTCGTCTTGATCCCGATTCGAGCGCCTTGGGGACGGTTCGCTCGAAAGCGTCATCGCTTCGAGCGAACCTTGAACATTCTCTGAAAGAAGCCGTGTACAACCTTCTCTCGTGGGTTCGGGACAACGATGACCGAGGCGTTGATGTCCTCATGGAAGAGATTGACCACCTCTTCGTTCACTCAACAGCTGACGCTAACGTGCAAAGCTGAG
>NZ_JBGUAZ010000024.1 GCF_041821085.1 Natrinema sp. HArc-T2
ATGCTAGTTGCACGAGTTTGTACTCGTAGCAGATAGCTCAGTAACACGTGGCCAAACTACCCTATGGATCCGGACAACCTCGGGAAACTGAGGCTAATCCGGGATACGACTCTCAGCCTGGAAGTGGCGAGAGTCAGAAACGCCCCGGCGCCATAGGATGTGGCTGCGGCCGATTAGGTAGACGGTGGGGTAACGGCCCACCGTGCCCATAATCGGTACGGGTTGTGAGAGCAAGAGCCCGGAGACGGTATCTGAGACAAGATACCGGGCCCTACGGGGCGCAGCAGGCGCGAAACCTTTACACTGCACGAAAGTGCGATAAGGGGACTCCAAGTGCGAGGGCATATAGTCCTCGCTTTTCACCACCGTAAGGAGGTGGTAGAATAAGTGCTGGGCAAGACCGGTGCCAGCCGCCGCGGTAATACCGGCAGCACGAGTGATGACCGCTCTTATTGGGCCTAAAGCGTCCGTAGCTGGCCACGCAAGTCTATCGGGAAATCCGCGCGCTCAACGCGCGGGCGTCCGGTGGAAACTGTGTGGCTTGGGACCGGAAGATCCAGAGGGTACGTCCGGGGTAGGAGTGAAATCCCGTAATCCTGGACGGACCACCGGTGGCGAAAGCGCTCTGGAAAGACGGATCCGACGGTGAGGGACGAAAGCTCGGGTCACGAACCGGATTAGATACCCGGGTAGTCCGAGCTGTAAACGATGTCTGCTAGGTGTGCCACAGGCTACGAGCCTGTGGTGTGCCGTAGGGAAGCCGTGAAGCAGACCGCCTGGGAAGTACGTCCGCAAGGATGAAACTTAAAGGAATTGGCGGGGGAGCACTACAACCGGAGGAGCCTGCGGTTTAATTGGACTCAACGCCGGACATCTCACCAGCATCGACAATGTGCAGTGAAAGTCAGGTTGATGACCTTACTGGAGCCATTGAGAGGAGGTGCATGGCCGCCGTCAGCTCGTACCGTGAGGCGTCCTGTTAAGTCAGGCAACGAGCGAGACCCGCACTCCTAATTGCCAGCAACACCCTTGCGGTGGTTGGGTACATTAGGAGGACTGCCAGTGCCAAACTGGAGGAAGGAACGGGCAACGGTAGGTCAGTATGCCCCGAATGTGCTGGGCGACACGCGGGCTACAATGGCCACGACAGTGGGATGCAACCCCGAAAGGGGACGCTAATCTCCGAAACGTGGTCGTAGTTCGGATTGAGGGCTGAAACTCGCCCTCATGAAGCTGGATTCGGTAGTAATCGCGCCTCAGAAGGGCGCGGTGAATACGTCCCTGCTCCTTGCACACACCGCCCGTCAAAGCACCCGAGTGGGGTCCGGATGAGGCCTCGATTCCGAGGTCGAATCTGGGCTCCGCAAGGGGGCTTAAGTCGTAACAAGGTAACCGTA
>NZ_JBGUAZ010000025.1 GCF_041821085.1 Natrinema sp. HArc-T2
TCGACCAATACGGTCATCATTCACCGATTACGGTTTGACGGCGGTTCGATTCCGCCGATCGGCATTACAGCGGCCACAGCGGCGAGGTGCCTCCCGTACCCATCCCGAACACGGAAGATAAGCTCGCCTGCGTATCGGCAAGTACTGGAGTGGGCGACCCTCTGGGAACGTCGATTCGCCGCTCCATTCATACTACTATTCAGACAGTAACTACCACCGGGGAGTTCTCGATATTCTACAATACTTCATATATTTTAACAAATATTAAAAATAAATCTAGTAAGACCATTGTATTATCATTCTAAATATTTCATAAACAGCAACCAGATAGCAACCCTTAATCGTGTTCGGTAGAGACACATAGATAGCGGGATGGGATAGCCAGGAGATTCCGGCGGGCTCATAACCCGCAGATCAGTAGTTCAAATCTACTTCCCGCTATTTCCTAACTTGAACAAACTTCTACCGCAGTTTGGTGGATAAGCTCTCTCGCTCATAAATTGTTCTTCGGGCAGAACGTAGCTTTCAGGTACTTCGCCCAACCAGAGGAACCGTGCGAGGTTCTTGGCATCCTTTCGATCTTTCTTCTGTTTCTGGTATTCAAGCCAATCCGCCTTGACCGGATTGGCGAGAGTGACATCTAACTCTTCGTCAAGACTATCGTAAATCGTGAAGTAGTTGCTTCCAGCTTCGATCGCAGCGTGATTTCCTGCGTATTTCTCTGCGATTTCGTCGAGACCCGCGTTGGCGACGCGGATCTCTTCAGCGATGTTCTTCATCATCAAGGACAGCGACCTGTGCTTGCCGTTTGTGGACGTCAATGCCCAGTAGTCATCAGTAGTTGCGGTCATGGCCTCCTCTGGAGTCCTGAATGCGTGAAGCTGAACGACATCGCTACCGGCTTGCAGCCACGGCCGACCTCGGTCGCGTACCCTCGCTAGTGCGGCTTCAGCCCTGAACTGCTAGCTTTATCTGCGTAGAGCGCCTCTAGAGCGTGTTCAGAAGTTTTTCTGAAGTAAATCATGCCACGAACACAACAGTACTCTGTCGATCTGTCTGCCGATGAACGAGCGGAGCTGAATGCGATGCTTTCAGCGGGCACGTACAAAACGCGGGAACTCACACGCGCACGGTGTCTCTTGCACTCGGATGACGGCTTGACTGACCAGCAGGTCAGTGAAGCCCAAAAATTCCACATCAGAAGAACCCGTTACATCGACTTGGAGTTCTTCGAACAGCATGTTCCCACTTCCCTCGAAGAACTCCGCTCAGTTCAACCTCAAT
>NZ_JBGUAZ010000026.1 GCF_041821085.1 Natrinema sp. HArc-T2
TATAGTACCCGTTAGAACTTTCTACTCAGGTAGTGTTGCTAAACACAGTGGATCATCTCGACGAGATCTCAGTCGAGGAATTGCAAGATTCCCTTGACAACGTGGAGGGCAAAAAGCCGACACAACGGCTCTTAGCAGCAATAGCGTACAAGAACGGCGTCACGCAGACTCAACTAGCCGAGTGGTACGACGTTCAGCGACGAACAATCTATAGCTGGCTCAAGCGACTCGACACCGACGAGTCGCTTGAGCAAGCCGTTACTGATGCTCATCGCTCTGGGAGAAAACGGAAGCTCTCAGAAAAAGAGCAAAAAGAATTCGAAGAAGCTGTCCACGAATCACCAGAGAATGTTGGGGTTGATGCGCCGGCGTGGACGCCGGCGCTCGTCCAGCAGTATCTTGACGAGACGTACGATGTCGAGTACTCAATCCCGAGCTGTCGGCGGTTGCTCAAAGAAGCGGGATTGAGCTATCAAAAACCTCGCCGTACAGCCGCTGAGTCTGATGCTGATGAGCAAGAAACGTTCCGTGAAGAACTCAAAAAAAGCGGCGGGAAATGGACGCCACAGTAGTCTGCATCGATCAAACCAAGAAATCCGTCCAAGTTGAGCCGCGTGCCGCGTGGTTTCCCCGCGGTACGCGGCCGTCCGTTGAGTTATCTGGACAACGTGACTGGACGTGTCTGCTAGGTGCGATCACCGAGAACGGTGATCGCTTTTTCTCTCGATTTGAAGAGTACGTTACCGCCGATCATGCAAAACATTTCATTCTCGCGTTATGCAAAGAGTTCGAAGATGATCTAATTATTGTCCTGGATGGAGCACCATATTTCCGGGCGTCGGCCGTCACGGACCTAGCGGCCCGTGACGACCTCGACTTCGTGACATTGCCGGCGTACTCACCAGAGCTAAATCCTGTCGAAGAGTGCTGGAGACAACTACAAGCGGCACTTAGCAACCGTTTCTTTGGCTCACTCGACGATCTCACAACAGCGATTGATAATGCTATTGATCGGATCTCTGTACCAAATATGAGCAATTACTTCTAATGTCTACTATAG
>NZ_JBGUAZ010000027.1 GCF_041821085.1 Natrinema sp. HArc-T2
GAGTCATACGGTCTGCTATCACTGTTTACCGGCGCACCCGCAGCCCGTCATGTAGGTGCGCCGGAAATGATGACAGTAGTCCGTATCACTTTCGACCGCCACCATCGCCTTGTTAAGGCCGCAGTGAGACCGTCCACAGCGCATACGAGGCCCTCGAAAACGTCGGTCGACGGATTACGGCAGCTCATCCGGATCCGTCTCGATCACCCGGAGTTCCGACGACTCACAGTCACAGAACGTTGATTGACCGAGCGGCTGGAGACTGCCGTCGGGCCAGATCTGAACGATACCGATCTCTCCGCAGCGATCACACGTTGCCGCCGCGCGTTGCTTGTCGTCGTTACCCACACAGCGTCACCTCGCGGGACCTCCCTATACCACAGCGAGCGACGAAAAACCCTGGTGGTACCCACGATGGGCTGATGTCCACGCTTCGAACCGACTATCGTTGTCTTCACGTGCGATCCGAGACGATCGCCAGGGTCGAAGAGGACGGCTCGAGCCTGCAAGAGTTAAAACGGGGGCGTTCCTAGAGAGATTGCGTGCCTTTAGTCCCCGTCCGAGCAGACCCATTCGGGTGCGATGACAGCACGGCGAACCCGGGCACGCAACAGTAGTACTCCGGAGAACGCATCGCGTTCTCCCGCCCGGCACGAGGGTTAGCCAGCCAACGCGGCATGCCGCCACGGGATGAGGCTGGACGTTAGTGTTCCGGGCGTACATTCTCCGTTCGGAGTGATATCTCACTCGAAACTAGTCAATTTGAGGGCGGCGCGAACTTAGCAGAGAGATGGATATAGCCAGTATTGTCACTTGACAATAATGAGTGTTAAATGCAGAAACCCAACACAGCCACCGCTGGAGCAGCAGCTGTGTAGGGTTAAAG
>NZ_JBGUAZ010000028.1 GCF_041821085.1 Natrinema sp. HArc-T2
TACACAGGTACCCGCGCTAGCGGGCCACCGAGCCAGCATTGAAATACTACCCGATGGTGACTGCGACTCTCACTCCTGGCGGAGGACACTGGTAGCCGGGCAGTTTGACTGGGGCGGTACGCGCCTGAAAAGATATCGGGCGCGCCCCAAGATTTCCTCACCCGTGTCAGAGACGCGGGGAAGAGCGCAAGAGCATACGGAAGTCTGACAGTGTCCGGCACAACGACGGACGCTGACGCGAAAGCGTGGTCTAGCGAACCAATTAGGCTGCTTGATGCGGCCAATTGCTGACAGAAAAGCTACCTTAGGGATAACAGAGTCGTCACCCGCAAGAGCACATATCGACCGGGTGGCTTGCTACCTCGATGTCGGTTCCCTCCATCCTGCCCGTGCAGAAGCGGGCAAGGGTGAGGTTGTTCGCCTATTAAAGGAGGTCGTGAGCTGGGTTTAGACCGTCGTGAGACAGGTCGGCTGCTATCTATTGGGGGTGTTACGGTATCTGACGGGAACGTTCGTATAGTACGAGAGGAACTACGAATGGGTGCCACTCGTGTACCGGCTGTCCGAGAGGGCACGTGCCGGGCAGCGACGCACCACGGGGTAAGAGCTGAACGCATCTAAGCTCGAAACCCACCTGAAAAAGAGATACCACCGAGGCCACTCGTAGAAGACGAGATCGATAGACTCGGGATGTACGCACCGAGGCAACGAGGTGTTGAGTCCGCGAGCACTAACTGGCCAAGCCACACACTCATACTACAAGTATAACGCATTGGATCCGTGACGCGCGAACGGGTCCGGACGCAAACTGGACTACACGTACA
>NZ_JBGUAZ010000029.1 GCF_041821085.1 Natrinema sp. HArc-T2
CGGTACTTCCCAACCGGTATGAGAGCTGGAGCTAAAGCGTTGATCTGATGTGGAAGATGTCTGGTTAAGTGAATGTGTTCAAAACCCCTCAACCAGACGGTGTTCTTTCGGACTCAGACGTAAAAGATCTAGCGGAAGACGTCATTTGCCAGCTCCCTTTGCCAGGGATCGAGGGCTCGCCCCTCGATCCCGGCGATATCTGGGCGGTCGTCATTCTTGCAGCAGTCAATCAGACCTCCATCTGGGAGACGTGCAAGGACAACGACAACGCTGCCTGTGATGATACTGTCATGGACTGGCTACATACGCTCAACCGAGAGTGGCTTGAGCGGGTTGCTAACCGCCTTCTCTGGGAGTTAGCGATGACGATCCTCGACCCTGATCGGTCGAGGATCGTCTCCATTGACTTCGTCGATAACCCCTACCACGGAACGTACGCCGATGAAGAAGGTGAACTCTGCCGCATGCACGCGAAAGACGGAACAACGACGTGCCACCGGTACTGCACGGCGTATCTCGTCTCGAACGGAAAGCCAGTGACGTTGGCGATGACGTACGTCCGTAGCGATGAGAAAGAGGCCGACGCGGTCGAGCGTGTCCTCGACCGCGTCGAGGCCTATCCCTTCGAGATAGAGCTTCTGTTGGCTGATCGCGGCTTCTACAACGAACGTATCCTGCGTCGTTCTCAGGAGATTGCTGCGACTGTCGTTCCCGTCCAAAAGAAGGGC
>NZ_JBGUAZ010000030.1 GCF_041821085.1 Natrinema sp. HArc-T2
GGGAAGCCGGTGTTCTGTCGTACGTTTTGAAAAACGAACCAGGGAGTGTGCCTGTTTGACGAGTCTAACTCGATTATCGAGGAAGGCGTAGGGAAACCGATATGGTCGCAGTGCTTTGCACCAGGACCACCGTGTTCAAGCGCGGGGAGTCAAACGGGCACGACCCGAAACCGGACGATCTAGGCGTGGACAAGGTGAAGCGTGCCGAAAGGCACGTGGAGGCCTGTTAGAGTTGGTGTCCTACAATACCCTCTCGTGATCTACGTCTAGGGGTGAAAGGCCCATCGAGTCCGGAAACAGCTGGTTCCAACCGAAACATGTCGAAGCATGACCTCTGCCGAGATAGTTCGTGGGGTAGAGCGACGGATTGGGGGACCGCACTCCGAGAGGAGTGCGCCCCCCTGTCCAACTCCGAACCTACGAACGTCGTTTGACGCAGGGAGTCCGGTGCACGGGGTAAGCCTGTGTACCGTGAGGGAGACAACCCAGAGCTGGGTTAAGGTCCCCAAGTGTAGACTAAGTGCGATCGAAGGTGGTCTCAAGCCCTAGACAGCCGGGAGGTGAGCTTAGAAGCAGCTACCCTCTAAGAAAAGCGTAACAGCTTACCGGCCGAGGTTTGAGGCGCCCAAAATGATCGGGGCTCAAGTCTACCACCGAGACCTAGCGGCGTGT
>NZ_JBGUAZ010000031.1 GCF_041821085.1 Natrinema sp. HArc-T2
AGCGGGGAGGTTGTGCGAGGGTATGTGGCGTGCGATCTGGCTGATCGCACGCCCAAGCAGGTCGAACAGCTGTACCGGAAACGGTCAGCGATTGAAACAAGCTACCGGGTGTTTCGCCAAGCACGAGTGGTAACGACGACACAAGATCCAATCATCCGCTTTGCATTCGTCTTGGTCGGGTTCTTGCTGGAGAACCTCTGGCTCGTGCTTCGGTGGGCGGTCGTCGCCCGCCCACGTCGGGGCGGGCGCGACCTTCCCCAGGAATTCACGTTCAAGACCTTCTCTGACTGGATTAGACATGCATTGGAAGAAGAGCTAGAACGGCGCTGGGAGATCAAGATGAACGGCGTCGGTGTGCCAGAAGCATACGCGCCGGCCGCGGGCTGACGCCAGCCCGCGGCCTTGGGCAGGCACCTGACGAGCAACAGCATTCGTCTAAAACGGCGTATCTCAGCTTTCTCAGTTCGGTTCTCTCCATCTGTGGATTCTATTTCCTGTTCACTCAGTTACCACACCGGCATTCGCTCTGTTCGTCCATGACTCAGCACAGTTCACGAAGCGACGCTCGGGAAGTACCGAC
>NZ_JBGUAZ010000032.1 GCF_041821085.1 Natrinema sp. HArc-T2
GCCTCCTACCTATGCTGCACAATGGCGACCACGTCTCAGTGACAGCCTGCAGTAAAGCTCTATAGGGTCTTCGCTTCCCCTTGGGGGTCTCCAGACTCCGCACTGGAACGTACAGTTCACCGGGCCCAACGTTGGGACAGTGGCGCTCTCGTTGATCCATTCATGCAAGCCGCTACTAAAGCGGCAAGGTACTACGCTACCTTAAGAGGGTCATAGTTACCCCCGCCGTTAACAGGTCCTTCGTCCCCTTGTACGGGGTGTTCAGATACCTGCACTGGGCAGGATTCAGTGACCGTACGAGTCCTTGCGGATTTGCGGTCACCTATGTTGTTACTAGACAGTCGGAGCGCCCGAGTCACTGCGACCTGCCCCGAGACGGGGCAGGCATCCCTTATTGCGAACGTACGGGACTAACTTGCCGAATTCCCTAACGTCGGTTGCTCCCGACAGACCTTGGCTTTCGCCGCCACGAGTACCTGTGTCGGATCTCGGTACGGACAGTGTGCTC